>DATHGD010000001.1:0-4209 GCA_035317765.1 Saccharimonadales bacterium (SeqCode)
AATGCGATTGTTGATGAGATTGATGATCTAAAAACGAAGATTCTCTTAAGGATCGAGGCAAAGAAGCGAAGATTACCGGTCATCATGGCAACGGATCTCGGTGACGATGTCATGCTCGATGTTGAACGCTACGATTTAAATCCGAACCTTCCGCTGTTTCATGGCCTTGTGGAAAATGCGGAAGAGCTTTTAACAAAAGAAGTCGGCAAACGTGAGTGGCTCAAATATGCAACGGCAATTGTAGGGCCAAAAAACGCCTCGCTTCGTATGCAACAGTCACTTCTAAAGGTAGGTACGAAGCTCGTTACACAGCCTCAGCTTGGTGGTACGGCATTGATGTCGGGGGTCGTTGCGGCTTACGCGGTGCGACAACTTGCACTCGGTGAGAAGCTGAAAAGTGGTCGAACGTTAGTGTCACTTGACGGCCATTTGCGCGAAGATCTTACGACCCGCCAGCATAAACGTACTCATAAAAAGCATACCAAGCAGCTGGCGCGTGCTCTTGATGCTATGTAAGTAATTCGTCAACATGAAGCCGGGGAGTTGGTCTACTGACTGATTTTGTGGCTTTTCCAATGCGAATCATGGCTTGGATGCGACTCTTGGTGCCAAGAAGCTGTTCAATGTCTTCATGAAAACTCGCAGCCTCTACAGGGGCAGCAATTGTTGAATGTACGAAATCTGTATTAGTAATTTGTAGTGCAACTCGAAAATAGGCGCGACCAGCTTGTAGCCAAAATTTAGGTACATCACCTTTAGTTGCAATAAAAATCAGCCCGGAAGCATCCAAAACTTTCTGTTTATCAGCCGAGGCCTTTTTATTTAGCGCTTGACCATGGACAATTGACCATCTTTCCCAAACTGATCCGAGCATACCTCTATTTAGAACGTACCCCGGCATACCTGTTCGTGCCGATGACCAGTTGTGATTTACGAGTTCTCCAAGTTCTTTACGAAATTCTGGGCTACTCAAGGCGAGACGCATGCCTTTGTCGGTAAGTTCGGCTATTTTTTCAATTGCACGTCGATCTTTAAGCAAGTGAACGGAAATACCCTTTAAATCACTCACGCTTTGCTGACAAGCGTCAAGTAGAGAGACCGGGAGGGACGCGGGCTTCATGCGCTGACGATAAGATTGTCGCTTTTTTATGAGTGATAGTATGTGTGGTACGGCTGTATCGCCAGGAACTATTTTAATTGTTGCAACAGGTTTAGTCGTTGATTCGGTTTGTAGCGATACGATCTCAGTCTTGAATCCTAAACCGTGTGCAGCTTGAAGAACAGTCTCAATGCAAATACCCAGGCTTATCCATAATTCTCTTCCTGTGGGGTCTCCGGGCCCCAGTGTACGTTCCTGTGAAGCAGAGAGTGTCAGAGTGTCGTCAGCGGTCGAGAACGTCCATGGCTGTGTGTTATGTACTGAGGGAGCAAGTCGCACATAGGCGAGAAGCTCGCTCAAATCTGGTGATAATAAGTCTTTCATAATATTCCTACTTTATAGTTTTACTATAACATCGTATTATGATGAGTGTAATGCTTGAGCTTATTATTCTATTATTGTCGGTAGCGGCCAATGTTATTCTTGCAGGTATAGTTTTTATAAAAAGTCCGCAGCAAGCGGTGAATCGTTATTTTGCATTCTTTGCTTTTACCTTTGTCGGATGGGCGGTGACAAATTTTATTTCAGTTCATCCGATATTTTTTGAGCAGTTATTTTGGATTCGACTCGATATAGCCTGGGCTGCAGTCATGTCTATGGCGTTACTACTTCTTACGAACGTGTTTCCGGTTGGAACAGCTTTTTTCAAAAATTTAAAAAAGTATGCACTTATTTTTGGGACATTCGTTGCTCTGTTAGCACTTAGTCCCTGGTTATTTTTGTACGTTGATTATACGTCAGGTTCGGCGCAGCCTGTTCCGGGCCCTGCAATAGCGCCATTTGTTATTTTTGTATTAGGCACTCTAGTGTTGAGTATTTATATTTTAATTCGGCAATTCCGAGAACTTAAAGGAAGATGGAAGGAATATATTCGTTATGCGCTCATAGGCGTGGTGTTAACCTTTTTATTGTTAGTAATTTTTAATTTTATTCTCGTTCTTGTCTTTAAGAATACTTCGTTTATTGTCTTTACTCCTGCGTTTGGGCTTATATTTACAACCAGCTTTGCGTATGGAATGGTGCGCCACAGACTTTTTGATATTCGTCTCATAATTACTCGATTCTTGTCGTATCTATTTTTACTTGTTTTTACAGGTGCTATATATGGGGCGGCAATTGCAACATTGTCATTTGTAGTGATCGGTATTCAACCAAGCTTCATACAGATAATTTTTTCAACGATAGTGGCGGGATTGCTTATTTTACTCGCCCAACCCATGCGTGAATTCTTCAACCGTGTCACTCGAGCGTTCTTTTATCAAGAGGCGTATGACACAAAAGATGTTCTCGATAAGCTCGTTTCGGTTATTGTGCGTACTACCGAAACTAAAACACTTGCAACAAAATCAATGAATATATTAAAAAGCGCACTCAAGTCGGACTATATTACCATGGTAATATTAGATACGAAAAATGGTAGCCATCATCGCACTATTCATGTTGGCCAGCTAGCCTCAAAGAGTGCCAAGCTCGCCTCACTTAAGGTTCTTGCAGATATACCAGACATCATAGTTACGGACACGTTAGATGATAGACATAGTGATATACGCGAAGAAATGCTTGCTGCAGACATCTCCATCATCGCTCGCCTTGAAACGCATAGTGGTATTATTGGTTTCTGCCTCTTTGGTTATAAGAGCAGCGGCAGTGCCTATAGCCAGCGTGACATCGACTTAATTCGAATTGCTCGCGATGAACTTGCGATTGCAATAGAGAATGCAGTACGCTTTGATCAGATCGAAGAGTTTAATGATACGCTCCAGCAGCGCATTGAAGATGCTACCAAAGAACTCCGCGCCAGTAATACTCAGCTGCAAAAACTTGATGAAGCCAAAGACGAATTCGTCAGCATGGCTTCGCACCAGCTTCGTACGCCGCTTACCAGTGTTAAGGGGTATATTAGCATGGTGCTCGAGGGTGATGCGGGCAAAATTACGGGTATGCAGCGCCAGCTTTTGGGTGAGGCGTTTACCAGTAGTGAACGCATGGTACATTTGATTAATGATTTCTTGAATGTCTCGCGGTTACAAACAGGAAAGTTTATGATAGAAAAGCACGCAATTGATTTGTCCAAAATCATCACGCAAGAGGTGGAAAGTCTGCAAACAACAGCACAGGCACATGATTTGAAGCTTGTTTATCGGCCACCGGCGTACTTTCCTATTTTGTATATCGATGAGGGTAAAATTCGCCAGGTGCTTATGAACTTTATCGATAACGCTATTTATTATTCACCCGAATCTACCACGATTACAGTCGTACTAACGATCGAAGACGGGTTTGCGGTGTTGCAGGTTCACGATACAGGTATTGGTGTGCCGCAGGCGGAACAAGCCCGCTTGTTTACCAAGTTCTATCGTGCGTCAAATGCCCGTAAGCAGCGCCCCGATGGCACTGGTGTCGGGCTGTTCTTGGCGAAAAAAGTTATTGTGGCGCATGGCGGCACAATGGTATTTAGCTCGGTTGAGGGCGAGGGAAGTACGTTTGGCTTCCGTCTGCCGATTAAAAAACTAAGCGAAGCCTCCGCTAAAAGCGCGGATGAGCTCGATAAGTAACCATACGACAACGATCGCAATCGCCACGCCAATAAGTACAGGTTTGGCGAACCGTTTCTTTTCAAACCACCACTGTTGAGCCTTGTTGCGCTTCACTGCACTAATGCGTGTGACGGTTGGCCGGGTGACGCTGGCGTCTGCTCCGGTATATACTTTGTTGCGTTTTTTCTTCTGCTTTGCCATAGATACTATTAGTATACCAAAAACCACCCCCGTTTAAAACGAGGGTGGTTGGCTGAGGCTGATTCGCCTATAGTTTCGAGCGGTCAGTCTCTTGTTTAGCTCAGAGCACGTCGGCTGGCTACGTAGTAGCCAACAGCGGCAATTAGTGATCCTGCACCAATGAAGGCGATGATACCATCACTCGCACCAGTGTGAGGAAGTTCTGTAGGGGTTTCAGGAGGAGTAACTGGCGTTTCTACGCAGTCCTTGCTGTCTTTTGGCAAGTGTTCTTTTCCTTTAACAGTACAGAATTCAGGCTTCTCTTCACAGTCT
>DATHGD010000002.1:0-2954 GCA_035317765.1 Saccharimonadales bacterium (SeqCode)
CATCAAAGCCTTTGAATGGTCCATCGGTGATAGAAACCACTTCGCCTTCTTTGAAGTCAATGTGGTGCTTTGGCTCTTCAACACCCATACGCTTCTTGATTTTGCTGATTTCGCTATCGGAAACCGGTGTTGGTTCAGTGCCGCTTCCTACGAAGCCGGTAACGCCGGGAGTGTTACGAACGATGTACCATGTTTCGTCTGTTAGCTTCATTTCTACCAGTACGTAGCCCTGGAAGATTTTTGTCTCTACGACTTTGCGTTTACCATTTTTGATCTGAATTTGCTTTTCTTTCGGCACCATGACGTCGAAAATCTTGTCGGCCATGTCTACTGCGTTAATGCGCTGGCGAATGCTGTCGGCAACTTTTTCTTCGTAGCCGCTGTAGGTATGAACGGCATACCATTGTCTTGTTGAGTCGTATCGGTTAGTTGACATAATTCCTTTATCCTAAAATTAGTTGAAATAGATATTTAAAGAGGCCATCGAGGAGCAATATAAGCACTACAAAGAATGCAGTAAACCCTATGACGGCGAGCGTGAGGCTCCAGGTTGCTTTGCGGTTTGGCCAGCGGACTTGTTTGAGTTCGTACCAGGCACCTGCAAAATAGCCGCCAATTGCGCGAAGCGGATTGGTGCGTGGCTCTTTTTGTTTTGCTTCTGGTTGCTCTACGGCCGCTACCTTTTTGGTAACTTTCTTAGCACTGACCTTGGTTTTTGGTTCAGTATCGGTCGCGGTAATACGCGTTACCTTCGTTGTTTCTGCCGTTTGTTTGGTCGCTGATTTTTTATTCTTTGTTGCCAAAGCGTTGCTCTCCCAAATTAAATAGCCTGCTCGTAGGCAGACTGTCAAGTACATTGTAGCCTGCTACCTTCGGTACGTCAAGCGTGTTACTATAATAGGTATTGTGATCACGGCTATTTTTATTGTTGTTTTCGGACTGCTACTGGCCATGGCGGTTTGCATTGCCGTTCAACTTGTACGCGCCTTCAGGCGTTTTCGTATGCCTCGCATGCAGGGTCTTCCCGCCGAAACGCCCAGTGTCAGCGTGTGTATTCCAGCCCGTAACGAAACGCATGCCATGACCCAGTGTCTTGAACGAGTGCTGGCGAGCGACTACGAAAAACTCGAGATTATTGTGTTCGATGACAACTCATCCGATGATACTTCGGTTCTAGTGCGGTCATTCGCCCACGCTGGAGTGCGGTTTGTTGCCGGTGAGCCATTGCCACCGAGCTGGCTGGGAAAAAACCACGCCCTTGACATCTTGGCCCGGGAAGCAAGCGGTACCTATATTGTATTTCTTGATGTCGACACGGCTATCGCTCCATCGACCATTAGCCAGCTTGTAGGGTACGTAGCGGCTGAAAAAGCAAAAATGGTATCGGTGATTCCGCGGCGAAACGATACATGGCGGGTCAGCGTCCTGTTTGGGTCGCTACGTTATTTCTGGGAACTTGTTTTATCGCGAAAAAACTTCCCTGCTTCATCAAGCTCACTATGGATGATTGCCCGCGACACGCTTCTTTCTACACTTGGAGGAATTGATGCATATAAAGCCGATGTACTGCCCGAAACCAGCATTGCCGCCAAACTAGGCGCAGCGCAATACCGGTGCCTGCTCAGTAACAATACCCTTGGGGTAGCCTACGAAAAACGCTGGAGCTCGCAGGTAGAAACAAGCCAGCGCCTGCTTTACCCGATGCTTGGAAAAAGTTGGCTGGTTGGGCTAGCAGCTCTGTTTGTACTACTGCTTCTTAACGCACCGACCTTTATTATTCTAGGCGGATTTTTGTTCGGATGGGCAGCTGTGCATGTAGTTGCAGCGTTATTTCTGGGAGTATTTGCCGTTCTTTACGGTATATATACGGCTCATACATGGCAAAGCAGGGGGTGGCTTGGTGCATTGTTGTGGCCGGTAGTTATTTTGCAGGAATGTATACTACTTATTTACAGTATGGCAGGCTACGTCAAAGGCAGCATTACGTGGAAAGACCGGCCTGTTGTGCTGCCAGAGCGTCAATTATTAAATAAAAATTAACTAATTCATTTTATCTTGTTTTGTCAATGAATTTGCGATTAAATATAAGCATTATACCGACTGGAGGTATGATTTTTTAAACGCAGGACGGTATAGTCTTGCGAGTAACTTGACAATTTGTAGCGAGAGGAAACTGCTCTATGTTGGCTTTATCTAGGTGTTGTCGGATAGTAACGTTTTTGGTAACGCTTCTGCTGGGAGTGGTGTGTATCACCTCTCCGGCAAAAGCTGATGGACTGCCGCAATTTAGCGCTTCGGCCACTTCTGGAAGCGCGGGTTCGTTGGTGAGTGTGACCCAGGTTGATCCTTGCCCTGACCAACTCCCCTCTCCCGCGCCTGGGCAGTATGTAGAGTTTACTTTTACTGATGCAGCGGGAGTAAAGACTAGAAGCCACTCGTCACTAACCGTAGATACCGGGGACTGGATTGGAAGCCCGAATCTTTATATCCCCTCGAAGCATATATCAAATATCGACACTTCTCGAACATGGGCCGATGCGGCCACGGGTGTAGGCAGTTTTACGGTACGTTGTTTTAGTGGAAGTCAAACAACACGCGCCTACCAGCCCAAGCCCTTTATAGTTACAGGTCCATCACCTGGTTTTAGGTTGTCATCTGCGAAGATTCAGCTTGAAGAGACGATACAAATCAGTTCAGCAGATGCATGCCCCCTTTCGATGCCATATGGCCACGTAGCTATTGCCAGTAGTGAGGCGGGAGTAAGCGCAGACATGGTGTTCGACTCCGCTTCTGGAGGATGGCACGCTAATATAAAGATTCCTAAAGTCGTTACTGACGCTATGGGAACGAGTAGGAGTTTCTCCTTAGGAAGAGCTGTTGTATCAGCATCATGTTTCAACCAAGACGGACATGCTGTTAATTATGGCCATACTTTGCTAGAGGTGGTTGCAGCC
>DATHGD010000003.1:0-23729 GCA_035317765.1 Saccharimonadales bacterium (SeqCode)
CGTTATTATTGATGCCGACCTTCAGGATCCGCCCGAGCTTATTCCGCAAATGATTGCGTACTGGGAAGAGGGCTTTGACGATGTATACGCGAGGCGAAAAAGCCGGGCAGGCGAGTCGTTCTTCAAAAAAATGACATCGGAGGTTTTTTACAAAATTCTTCAAAAATCAACTAATATTCCTATTCAGCAAGATACAGGCGATTTTCGGTTACTCGACCGGCGCTGCGTTGAAGCGTTAAAACAATTCCGAGAATCACAACGCTACACCAAAGGAATGTTTAGCTGGATCGGCTACGAAAAAAAAGAGATACTCTACGATCGCGACCCACGGGCTGCGGGTGAAACGAAATGGAATTACCTTAAGCTCACCAATTTTGCTATTGATGGCATTACCTCGTTTACTACTGCTCCCCTACGTATTTCCTCAGTATTTGGCATCATTGTCTCGGGCGTGGCGTTCATCTATATCCTTTTCCTCGTTATTCGCACTATGTTCTTTGGCAGTGATCTTGCCGGTTACCCTTCGACAATGGCAGTTATTTTATTCCTAGGCGGCCTGCAGTTGTTATCGCTGGGAGTTATCGGCGAATACATCGGGCGTATTTTTAACGAAACAAAAAATCGGCCACTGTACTTTATTGAGGAGCACCACAAAAGTGGCCATACAAAATAAATCTCAAAAACTGACATTTGTTGCCGTGGGCGGTATTAATACCATTCTCGATTTTGGCACCCTGTTTATACTAAAATCCTTAGGGCTTCCAGCCGTTTCGGCCAATGTTATATCAACAAGCATGGCGTTTTGTTTTAGTTTTTTTGCCAACAAAAAATACACGTTCAAAACCAGTAGCGGAAACGTTAAACGAGAACTATTGCTTTTTATCGTGGTCACGTTATTCGGGCTATGGGTACTGCAAACGATCGTTATAAGTATTGTCACGAATCTGTTTATTGGTAGTCACCTGCCCGATGGGCTGATACTGTTCATTGCAAAAATACTCGCTACAATCGTATCACTCATCTGGAACTACACTCTTTATTCACGAGTTGTTTTCAGGCAAAATGCCAACGCCGATCAGCGTTTATAATCATCGGCCACACGTACGATATCTTCTTCGTTAGAGAGGTTTTCCGTGTCTCTGTGCTGCCAAATTTCAGCCACGAAGGTATAGTGAGTATCCGTTCCAACCAATCGGTGACGTTCACTTTGAATAAATTGCACTACGTCACCAGCTTCTGCGTTAATAACTTCGCTTTCTTCATCCGTACTGCTTTTACAGTAACCGCCTTCTGTCAAAAAGGCCCATCGTTCGGCACGCCGGTCATGATACTGCCAACTAAGACGCTGGCGAGGTGCAACGAGTAAAATCTTTGGACTCAGTTCTGCATTTTCTATGCCTAATCGAGCCTCTTCGGGGGTAAGACCCGGAAAGAATTCGTTCACAAAGCGATCCGCCTCGCTGTTATCAAAACGAATATACGCGCCCCACGGCTTGCGGTCGTTAATTTCAACAATGGTGTACCCTGCCTGTTTTATGCCGTTAATCACGTTGTCTACAACAACAGGTTTATCGATAGATGCATCGTTATTCATTTGCGTTAAATACGTTGATAGTTCGTTCATAAGATTTCATTATAGCGTATACTT
The DNA here is from genome assembly GCA_035317765.1 of Saccharimonadales bacterium (SeqCode). Taxonomy (GTDB): domain Bacteria; phylum Patescibacteriota; class Saccharimonadia; order Saccharimonadales; family Saccharimonadaceae; genus DATHGD01. The sequence goes on from DATHGD010000003.1 coordinate 1,649, forward strand.
ATAACCATGCATATTGCTATAGATGCCCGAATTATCAACTCCTCTACAGGCCGCTACGTTGAACGTCTTGTGTATTATTTACAGCTCGTTGACACGGCAAATCATTACACCATTTTAGTACCAACAAAAGATCTCACTTTTTTCAAACCGACCAATAAAAATTTTACAGTCTTGGCGGCCGATTTTGATAACTATTCGTTTGCCGAGCAACGACAGTTTAAAACATTTCTTGACCAACTTGCACCCGATCTTGTGCATTTTTGTATGCCGCAGCAACCCATCTTTTATAGCGGTGCTCATGTTACTACTGTACATGATCTTATTCTGCTTCAAACGTATAACTCCGACAAAAACTGGCTCATATTCCATGCCAAACAACTGGTGGGTCGCTATGTATTTAAAAAAATCGGCCACACCAGCCAACACATCATAACGCCTTCTCATTTTACTAAAGACGGCTACATGGCATTTGCCGGCATTGCCGAAAATAAAGTCAGTGTTACGTACGAAGCTGCCGCTGTTTCTATTGAAACACTTCAGCCATACACCCATCCTTTTAAAAAGTTCATCCTTTACGTTGGCCAGCAAAGCGATTACAAAAATATCCGTCGACTTGGCGATGCACACCAAAAACTACTTGAAACGCACCCTGACCTTGGGCTTATTTTAGTAGGTAAAAAAACCGCCTCGCATATTCAAAATGAAACTTATTTCAAAGCAAAAGGCTACAAAAATATTCATTTCACCGGTTTTATCAGTGACGGAGAGCGGGATTGGCTATATACCCATTGTCAGGCATATATTTTCCCTTCACTCATGGAGGGATTCGGCCTGCCAGGCCTTGAGGCTATGAGCTACGGCGCACCTGTTGCCAGCAGTTCGGCCACCTGCCTCCCTGAAATATACGAAGAAGCGGCGCATTATTTTGATCCGCTCGATGTATCAGATATGTCCCGTGCAATCAACGACATACTAACAGATGAATCACTACGAAAATCGTTAATCAAAAAAGGCCACGAACAAGTTAAAAAATATTCCTGGAAGCGTATGGCCCAGCAAACACATACAATTTATATGAATGCGCTCAAAGGCAAAAACTAAGAGCTTTTTTGTGCAATAATAATGCGGCGGTCACGGCCTTCGCCTTCGGAGAAAGTACGAATATCTTCGTACTCATCGGCTACGCGATGCACAATGCGGCGGTCGGCGGCATTTAAGTCGGCAACGTATGAGTCGCCGGTTGTTCGTACGCCCTCTATCCATGCGCGGGCCTGTTCAGCGACTTTTTCTGCCCGCTGCTTTTTATAGTCGGCGATATCAACATTAACACGGGTAAGTGTTGCACCTTTATTGCGAAGTGTCGTTGAAACAATATATTGAATACTACGGAGCGTTTCAGCACCACGGCCAATTAACACACTGTTAATCTCAGATGATGGAACCGACAGTTCAATCACGTCATCCTCAGCATGCGCCGCAACGTCAACGTTTACCCCAAAGAATGAAAGGATGTCCTCAAGGTATTTTTTAGCAAACCCAATTGACTCCTCTGCGTTCATTATTTCCTCCCCTTCGCTTTAGATTCTTTCGCTGTTATACGAGTAACATTGGCAGGTTTTGCGGCTTTTGCGCGTGCTTTGGCAGTAGCCTTCTTTGGATTTTGAATGGTAACTTCATCGGCAATTTTATCCATCTCCACTTCGTCTTGTTTGAGCAGACGTGATTGCTGAGCAACAGCAACAAGGTTGGATACGGCGTAGTAAAGCGCCAATGCACCTGGCACGGTCACCATAATAAAGAACATAAAGAAGGGAAGTACTTTTATCATTTTCCCCATCACCAGGGCATTCATTTCAGCTTGATCGGCCTGTTTTCCGCTTGAAGCCTCAGCCATAATATCGCGAAGACGCTTTTTACTTTCAGCCTGTGGCATCGTCTGCTTACTCATAATGTACTGAGTCACCGCAGCTACTACTGCAAGACCAATAAGAATAAAATCAACATGGCCATCTGCAAATGCCGACTTTGTAAGATCTACAAGGCCAAGGAGTTTTTCATTGAACTGATCGGGATGCTCAATAAGGTGCTTGATCGGCCCGATATTTTCCATGAAATCATAAGTATACTTGGCGATTTGATCGCGGTGCATCGTAAAAATTTGAATCACATGATAGAGCGCAATAAAAATTGGGAGCTGAATCAACAAAATACCGATTGAGCGGAACGGGTTAACACCATTCTTCTTATACAGCTCAAGCATTTGCATACTTTCAGCTTGTTTGTTGCCCTTGGTTTTCTTTTTAATACGGGCGAGTTCTGGCTGCAGTTTTTTAATAGCCTGCGTCTGATGAAGTTGACGCTTTACAAGCGGATAGAGGGCAAAACGTACCAAAATAGTAAAGATAATAAGGCTGATGCCAAAATCTCCGCCGGGGATAATACTATAAAGCCCAATAAGAAGGTTAAATATTGGCTGCACAATTAAAATATCGAAAATATTCACGTTTAAAAACTCCAGAAAACTATTTGGGTTTATTATAGCAGTTATGAGCGATTATTTATAGAGACCAGCTTGTTGAAATAAATCATGTAAAAGCGCCGACAGCTCATCCGAGGGCATAGCGATCAATTCGCTCGAAAAAACCATAATTGCCACATCGTGCGGCGCGCTAAAATGAGGAAGTTCATGACGGACAATTTCGTAAATGCGCCGCCGTATACGATTACGGCCCACGGCAGCTTTATGGACTTTTTTACTCACCACCACCGCAAAACGCGAATGTTTTCGATGTGGATTAGGACTACATTTAATCGTCACCAAATGAGAGCGCAGTGCAGTACCGTTACGGTACACGTACCGCAAACTGCCATGACCATGAAAACGATGAGAAGCTGATAACATAAATTAGTTTTTATTATACCTTAGAAAATAAAATACGCCCCTTATTGGCCGGAGCGTATTTTTTTCGATAGGTTAAGCGGTCAGTCTTGCGCGTCCTTTAATACGACGACGCTTAATTACAGCTCGGCCACCTTTGCTAGACACACGAGCGCGAAAACCGTGCGTACGAGCGCGGTGACGTGTGTGTGGTTGGTGAGTTCTTTTTGGCATATCTCTGTTATTGTACCGAACTTCCCTCTTTTTGACAAGATGAGACTTGTATTTATGGCATTTGGGTTATCTAATACCATAAGCTATCCACACTTTCCCTACCTTTATCCACAACTTTACAGGGGTAGTGCAAAATTGTGGATAAGTACTACCCCTATTTCGCCCTAATGGCTTACCTATCTTGCTATGGTTGTGGAAAACTTTGTCTTGCCCTATAGTAAATAGCAACACAACATTGAGGTAGATTGGCCAGGGGAAGAGGTTTTTAGCTATGCACCATGCATTATGGCAAAGCGTTTTAGGAGAAATAGAGCTGTCTATTTCGCATGCCGCCTTTACTACCTGGTTTAAAAATACCGAACTTATCGACAATACCAACGGATCGGTCACTATTGCCGTTCCAAATATATTTGCCCAGCGCCAATTCGAAGTAAAGTTTAACGGCCAGATAAAATCTATCCTGGAAAAAAACGGCGTCTCACCCGAGCGTATTACGTATACGGTCCGAACTAACGGCAAGAAGACGGTTAGCCGCGAAACCACAGCAAGCACCGAAAAGACGGCTGTCGATGAACTCATTTCGTCTAACAACTCTCGCCCAGACATGGCTCGCCCTTCTTCAAACCTTCCGACCACCGGCCTAAACCCTCGCTATACATTAGCTAACTTTATAGTTGGCTCTAGTAACGACCTTGCCTATGCCGCCTGCCAAGCAGTAGCCGCGAATCCCGGCACTAAATACAATCCCCTTTTTCTCTACGGAGGTGTTGGGCTTGGTAAGACGCACCTTATGCAGGCCGTTGGTAATGAGATCATTAAAAATCGACCAAACGCAAATGTGGTCTACATAAACACCGAAACCTTCACCAAAGAGTTTGTTGATAGTATGCGTTTTAAAAAGAAAACGTCTGATAAATATCGCACGGCCGATGTACTTATTGTTGATGATATGCAATTTATCGCCGGCAAAGAAAAAACCCAAGAAGAATTCTTTCACACTTTTAATGCCCTTCACCAAACAAATAAGCAAATAATCATCAGCTCAGACAAGTCGCCCAAAAGCATCCCTACCCTTACCGAACGTTTGCGTAGCCGTTTTGAATGGGGTATGTCTATTGATATTCAAATGCCCGATTTTGAAACCCGCTGCGCTATTGTCGAAACGAAAGCATCACTCTCTGGCATCGAACTGGGCCGAGAAACGGTTGAATATCTGGCAAACAACATAAAAACGAATGTTCGTGAACTTGAGGGTGCGCTCAATCAGCTGCTTGCCTATGCCGAAATGCGCGGTGTCACCCCCGATATTTCGACCGCCGAAGGGCTCATTGGTAACGTTCGCCATAGCCGGCCACAACACGTTACCGCAAAACAAATCATCGAAAAAACGGCCCGACACTTTCAAATCGATGCCAAAGAAATCTGCAGCCCAAAGCGCGACAAACATATTGTTGTGCCTCGCCAAATTGCCATGTACTTACTTCGCAGCGAATTGCACCTCAGTTTTCCTAAAATTGCTACCGAGCTCGGACGAAAAGACCACACCACAGCCATTCATTCGGTTGAAAAGATTGAGAAGGCTATCAAACTGGAGTTTCTTATTCGCGAACAAGTTGCCGAAATTCGGGAGAAACTATATGCCTGAGTTATGTGGAAAACAAGTGAATACACCATGGCAGAAAGTGAGCACACGCAGCGTACGAGTTTCCACAGCCAGCTGCCTGCTACCAGTTAAAAGCATAGTAGGCAGTGTAAAAAGGCCTATTTCTACCACTAGTTATCCCACTCCATCCACTGTTGTTTACACAGGTAAAAATAGCCATTTCACCTCTGATTGAACACTATTTGTACCCAGTTTCCACAGCACCTATTAATAGCCCCATAAATGAAATTTAAAAAGAAAGGTAATAACAATGGAACTCTCAGTCACCCAAGAAAATCTCACAAAAGCACTCGGTAATGTAGGCCGTGTGGCCAGTAGCAAAACCGGTTTGCCTATTCTTAGTAATATTCTTCTTCGGACAGACGGCAATCGCCTACTGGTTGCAGCAACAAACCTTGAAATCGCTTCAACGCATCATATTGGAGCGAAAATAATCACACCAGGCTCCATTACTATCCCCGCACGACTCGTCAGTGAATTTGTTGCCAGTCTGCCTAAAGGAACGGTTGATCTAAAAGTAAAAGACAGCCACCTCAGTATTTCATCAGGAAGCTTCAGTTCGGTTATTAATGGTGTTGTAGCCGATGTATTCCCCGAGCTGCCTACTATTGATGAAACCTCATCGATTCAATACAGCATTAGTACTCCCGAATTTAAACAGGCCGTGTCGCAAACGATTATTACAACAAGCAATGATAGCACCCGGCCGGTGCTTACGGGGGTGTACTGGCATTCGTTTGAGGGCTACCTTCATCTTGCAGCAACTGATGGCTATCGTTTGTCAGAACGAAAATTGGTCGAAACAAAAAGTGAGGTTGCAGCTATTATTCCTGCCTCGACTTTGCAGGAGGTTTTGCGCACCATTACCGATGATGTAGCCGAGATTGACATGTTGTTCGATGAAACACAGGTGCGTTTTCGTGTTGGCGAGTCAGAAATTACCAGCCGGCTTATTGATGGCAATTACCCCGATTATCGTCAGCTTATTCCCGATACGTCTGAAACGAATGTAACACTTATTGCCAGCGAATTTGTGCGTATTACTAAAATTGCCGGTTTGTTTGCCCGTGATTCTGGTGGAAGCGTTACCCTTACGGCCGATAAAGAGAAAAAATCCCTGTCTATCCACTCAATCGCCTCCGAACTTGGTGAAAACACTTCCAGTGCAACCGGCGAAGTTTCAAGTGACGGGCAAGTTACCTTAAATTCACGCTACCTTGCTGAGGCGTTATCGGTGATTGACGGGAGTTCGGTAGAATTTCGCTTCAGTGGCAAACTTGCTCCTTGTGTATTAACGGCAAAAACCAAGGACGTGAACTACAAGCATATTATTATGCCGCTTAAAAGCTAGTCATGACGCTTATTAGCTCCATACGCGTGCAGCATTTTCGCATACACGAAACCTACTCGCTTGCTGTGTCGCCGCACGTCACACTGATTACGGGTGCTAACGGCAGCGGCAAGACATCGCTTATCGAGGCGCTCTACGTGGCACTTCAAGGTTCTTCATTTAAAGGGAGCGATGGTACTATTTTACAGCAAGACGCCCCATGGTACCGTGTAGACGTTCACTTTAACGATGAAACGTCTCGCACCGTTAAGTTTGATCCAGTTCGTGTCACGGGTCGCAAGCAGTTTATTATTGATGAAAAAACCAGCTACCGACTCGCCCCTCAGCATAAATATCCGGTGGTATTGTTTGAGCCGGATGACCTTCGCCTGCTCGGTGGCTCACCTACGCGCCGGAGACAGTTTATAGACCGCTTTGTCAGCCAACTTGACCCAGAATATAGTATTGCACTTCGGCGCTACGAGCGGGCTTTAAAACAACGTAATACGTTGCTAAAGCGTCCCACGGTAAGCACTGATGATCTGTTTGCCTGGAATGTATCGCTGAGCGAGTACGGTTCATATATTATTACCCAGCGCATTCATTTTATCGATGAGCTTAATCAGCGCCTTAGTGCGGTGTATAAAACAATTTCTCATACCGATGATGTGGTTGTTATTCACTATTCAGAAAAATCCTCAGGTAATATTCAGCAAAAACTTTTAGCCGATCTGCATGCCCGGGTTGAAAAGGATAAAATCCTTGGGTTTACCTCAGTTGGGCCGCACCGTCACGATGTCTTATTTGATTTTAATCATTCGCCCGCTCTTTCGGTGGCATCACGTGGTGAAACGAGAAGCATTGTTTTGGCGCTTAAATTTCTTGAGGTCGATATTATCGAATCCATTACCAATAAGAAACCGATTATTCTGCTCGATGACGTTTTTAGTGAGCTCGATGAATCCCGGCAAAAACACTTGACCGAGTTTACCAGGCGTAACCAAATGATCATTACTTCGGCAACGGCTGGTCACGACATTGACACAAAGTTTGTCACGCATCTGTAGCTAGTCAGTTGAAATACGTCCATTAACGGGGTCGGTACCCATAAACTGAAATGTATATCCTATAAGGCCGGTACTATCCTTTTTAAGCACACAGGTACTGAATTGCTTGATACTTATAGTAAAAGAGCTATCGGCGACAAAGAAAACGCGGAATAGCTTTGAGTCGGCAATGTATTGTTGGTTTTTGCTGTCATTTCCTAGGCATTCATTTACAATTTTACCTGCTTCGTTTTGCTGTTTTAAAGTAGGAAGCGTTTGTTTTTTTGTGGTAGCGCTGAATAACTCTTGCCCGTCACCAACCGTTGTTACCAAAAGCCGGCCATTACCGTAGCCATTTAACTTCACTATCTGGTCGGTGACAGTATTCTTATTTTCATCTTGTAATGGGTACACTGAGGAGCGGGCCGACTTTTCATCTATGCTACCAGAATGATACATGAACTGATCTTTGTCGTTACCGGAATTACTTTGCAGTGCAACGAAGTCCTTATCATTTACAAAGTAAAGTGATGTATCCGAAGTCCCTACAGTAAAGTCGAGGGCACGGGTACTTTTGGTCGTGACATCGTATAAGCCTGCGGGTCCATCAACAGTATCGGCCTCCTCGCCCTCAACAGGACTTAGTGTGTCGCTGGTGCTTACAACGTACATTCCCGGGTTGTTTGTCGGAAAAATACGGTCTGCCTGGGTAATAAGTTGCTTATTGCTCCCCTGTTTTACCTTGTATAGTCGCTTTTTTGCCGTGTCGTTTAGGTCCCGGGCGGTGAACAGTACTGTGTATTTATCGACTCCTTCATGGATAGAAGAAAAGTCTGTCACTTCAAGGTCGCTGGCAATGGTTGCGTCTTTGTTTGTTGCAATATCGTAAAAATGAAGTGGCGTAGTAACACCAAGCTGACTGCTGTCATTCGGTACATAGTAAAAGCCGCCATCTCGCTCTGAATACGATGCCAGGTCTGCCGTGATCGGTTGTTTATTAACAAGGTGCAGCTGATTGGTTTTAAAATCAAGATACCAGGTATAATCGTTGCCATCGTATGAAAGCTGTTCGCCCATCGACTGAAGCGCGCTTTCTACCGGTGTTAGCGAGAAGGAAGACGAAAAGGAAAAAAGTGCCCCATTTGAATTCGCCCAATAGATATCGCGTGGAATCGGCATTCTTTGGCCGCTACTGAGCACTTTTGTCGAGCCGTTTTCTATATTTGTTTCCGTAAACGCGAGGCCGTTAAATGCGTACAAGCTTGATTTATTAAGGTAGCCAAATTGCTGTTGCGATTTAAGTCCTGTTTTTGTCAGCGCATATTCTTGAAAGCTTGGTTTTAACGAAAAAACAATGAAAAGGACAATCACAACAAGAACGAACACGGCACTAATGACAATAAGAAGCTGCTTTCTTCTTTTCAGGCTAAGGTCGTCTGTAGCGTTATTGGTGGTGTCTGGATACATAGTTAGTCCCCTTTATTGTTATTATGGAAGTACGTCGTAGGTTTTGGATAGGTCTGGGCCGATATCAACGAACTGCTCAGCATTGGCCGCAGGACAGCTCAGACGGCTACAACCTGGTCGTTTTTCACCCTTGGCCGCATCAATGTGAAGGTGGGCAATTCCACAGCCGGCCGCCGCAGGCCCAACAATACCAACCTTCTGTCCAACAGCAACAGTATCACCATCACCTACATGCGTGTTAGGATCCATGTTCATATGAAGATACGATATAGTAAGGTTTGATTCTTTATTGTAAATACTTATCATTCGACCCGGACAACGGTCTTCGGTGATTTGAGTAACGGTTCCGCTAAGGAAGGCCATTACTTCCGTACCGGTGTCGGCCAAAATGTCGTAGGCAGTGTAAGGGTGGCCACCCTTACTGGCGGTACCATTTTTAAACATGCCGGCGTTTTTACTGTCCATTACGGCTTTGGTAGTTTTTAGCGGAAATGCCTTGTCTCCTACAATCGATGCACCGCCGCCGCTGGCTGTTGTACACCCGCCACCAGTAGTGTTTCCACCTCCGGGTGAGGTTGTTCCAACGCCCGCATTGTATTCATCAAATGCTTGTTTAGCACCTGCTTTACGTTGTGTAAGGGCTGGAACCCCCGCTCTTTCAAAGGCGGCTTCAAATGCGACTGCCGCAGCTTCAGGGTCGTTAGGAGGTGAAGCGAGTAGTGCAGGTATGGTTGTTTTTTCTGCATTGGCAAACTCAAACTTTAGCCAAGCATAATTCGCTCCATCATTGGCGTGCTCCGAGGCGCTGGCCATGAAGCCGTTTTTAATAGCAAAATCAATAAAGCCCTTCTGTCTTCCCCCTGTCCATTGCGCCCAGCCGTATCCTCCGCTGAATCCCGGCGGCCCTTTACGCCCTCCTTCGTTGACGTCTGGAGGCAAGTCAGTGCCGCCCGATTCGTGCATAAAGTTACCCACAACGCCAGACGCCTGTGCTGCTGTCATGGGCGGGTAATCTTTCATAAGTGCTGTAATAAGGTTGCTTCGGCGCTCTTTGGGGTCGGTGCCAAGGCTGAAGCCTTTATCAACGTTAAGGTTAGCCGGCCCGCCGCTACCTGGTGTGGTCACGCATTTTCGAGCTCGTTCGTCCCAGAAAAGAATGTCGTTTAGTTTGTATTCCGCAGGCCCGAGTGCACTTGCAACTTGCACGCCAAGACTGGCCAAAAGAACAGTCGCAAGAAAAACAGCGCAAAGGGACTTTAGTGTATGAAGTGGTTTGTTACTCATTTGTTTAACTCCTCTGCCACCGAACTAGGTACAGAAAATGCCTGAGTTTGTTCAGCTGAAAAAGAGGTTCCCGGACCAAGTACTAACTCGAGTCCTCTCGAGTAATCATGAAGTAATACTCGTGCCGCGTTTAGTTTTTGCGGATCGTCAGTATTATATATGGTTACAATATACCAGCCGCTTTTTGGCTTTTTAACAGTATCGATAAGAAACACAGCCTTTCCGTTAACGCTCAGCTCAGGGTGCGATGCAACGATTGCACGCATTAGTTCGCTGTTTGTGCGGTTTTCGGGAACAACTACTTGCGTATTTGTGGTAGCCGCTGGTTTTTTGTTTGCAGAAAAGACAAAGAATCCGATTATAGAAATAACCAAAACGATAAGAATGGAGCCGGTAATTGTGAGTGTTTTGTTATTCATCGTTTCTCCTTATTTTACAAATCGGAATACTTTTTCAAATCCAGAATACGAATACGTTGTTGGGCCAATATCCTTGTTAATATCTGCCGTTGCTTCGTGCGCGCCCACCGTCTGCCATTTTTGTGCGGCAGTGTCGTTGCTTACGACAATTTCAGTGTGTCCTGGATTAGTTTTCCATAATATGTCGCCTGCTTTTGCATCAGCCTTAGCAACTTCCTGAAACTTAGCATACGATGGGAAACTACCTGTGGGCATCCCGCCTATGTCTACTCCTGTTGCATCGAAGATCGCCATGCGAACCAACCCGCTACAGTCGAGGATATGATCAACGCCCGATGTAAACCCACCTGCTTTAAATTTCGCCATGAACTCAGCCGCAGTTCCACTGTGGCCACCACCCCATAGGTAGCCGTAACTATCGAATTGATAGCCATGACAAGCAATTTGGCCTAAGTCATCGGCAGGCAGTGTTTTACACATTTCTGGTGTGGCAGCACTTGTCTGCGCGCCACCACCACTTCCACCGCCACCTTCAGGTGCTTTAGTGGGGTCGGCGTCTATATTCTCTTGTGATATTTTAAGGCCCATAAGTTTACTGAAGTTAGTCATCTTTTCGGCATTTTCAGGCTTTAGGCATTCCTCTCCGGTATACCAGCCGGATCCATCAGTTTCATCTTCAGGGGCAACGCTGGTGCTTCCCCACGGGTCTTCACGTTCTTGGCTACAGTGTTTGATGAATTTTTCGTAATCGCTGCCTGGTATGGGGTCTGCATTTGTAGTGTCGGGGTCGGTAATTTGATTGTTATCCTTCGCATATGCTATTGCTTTAGCCGCTGTAGTATCCCCATAAGATACCATACGAAGTCCGCATCCCATGTCGGGGTCAAAAAAGTTTGACATCTCTTTATACCGGTCGTCTTCACATTGGCCAAAGCGTGTTTCGGTATATCCCGCCACGGGCATCGTGTAAGATGCTCCTGCGGTTTTAACAACACTACTAAGCGACATAGGTATAGCCGAGAGCACCTTTCCGGCGGATTGTAAAAGTGGCTGCTGGCCTACGGCCGTTGGCATATATTTTGAAAAGCCATAGGCCATTGAACCCAGGAATGAGTAACGGTTGGTAATTGCAAGCGGTGTTCTCTTAGCTTCGTATTGTTTAATGGCAATTTCTTGTCGCTGGTCTTCAGCGTTAGCCATCATGTTTTGCTTTACAGCTGCAAATTTCCCTGGCCTCATACCATAGCGCATTGCTGCAGTTGACATTATTGCTCCTGTACCGATAACAAGTACGTTACCTGCCGTTGGACCCGTAATGCCAGTTGTGAGGTCAAGGCCTGCAGCAGCTTCGATAGCCACATTAACAAGGTCCGCTGCCCATTCTTCAATTGGAAAAACAGCAACAACAGTGGCCATGATGGCCCCCAGCACAGGTGCGGCTATAAAACCTACTATATTTCCTAAAGAGCTATTGGCTATTCTGCAGGTCGTTTTAATAGTAGCCTTGCCACCGGGTACGCTTTGGTTCATCATAGAAATTACTTTATCTAGTACACCAAGGAACCCCCCTGCTACGAATAGGCTTTTTACAGCGTCAGAGAAGTTAATGGTGTCTCCTTGCATAACGACTTTCACCATTTCTCCATCTGTCATATTTTTACCAATATCGGGGTTAGGGATCATCTTCGTGGGGTCGTTCGGGTCGGGAACCGTTTCGGGATATGACGAAGGGGCTACGATGCTCATTCCTTTGTTTACTTCTGCTTCCGTTGCCTTCCCTGCTTTTACGGAGGCAATTAACGAAAGGATGATCATTGCAAACGTTGCGTACCTGGCCATTTTTACTGTCTTTCCAGAAATAGCCAAAAAGTTTGCCATACTATAGGTCAAGCATGGCAGCTGTATAAGTGCGGCACCTCCCGATTTAAGCTTAAGAGTCTCGAGTTTCTTACCCTCTTTAATCGCAGTATTAATTTCTTGGGCAGTTTCATTGTTAGATGCACTTAAAGCGGTAGCCTGCTTCTTTTCTTCCTCGGTAGCATTTTCATTAGCTTCATTAGCATTTCCCTTGGTAGATATGCCGCCTTCCTTGTTGTTTTTAGTAGACTCCTCGAACGATTTATCGGTTGCGTCTTTTGAGTTGCCTTTAATTTTTTTCGTTTTGTCGAGCCCCATCTTTCCGAGGACCTTACTAAACCAGTTTCCATCAACATACAGGCTATTTCTTATATCGTATATAGATTTAAAATTTGAACCCGCTTCGGGTGAATCTCGTACATGCGTGTTAAATTCATCTCCACTACTTGCTACCTTTCCATCTGGAAACTTAAACGATGAAAAACTAATTCTGTCACCAATCTTTTTCTTGTCCCCGAGCGAAAATTTGTTTGCTTCAGCTCTAGTTACGGTATTTTCTGCAAATGTTTTAAGCCTACAATTAAACGAGCTGCTTACCTTGCAAGCACGTGCCGTCTCTTGTTCTTTTTCCTTCGAGTTACCTATTTTCCCCCCGATAGTTTCAAGTGCATTCTTTTTTTGTGTGGGGCCCGCATCATTCTTGTCGTTAGTCACTGATTCGACCGTACTGATTCCCATAAGTGGAATACCTGAAAATCCAAGCATACCCGCAATGAGCGAGATGGTAGCCAAGAGACCAGCAGGCCCGCCTTTACGAATGCTGAACTTGCCAGTTATCTTTTTTGGCTTACCACCACCTGTTCCTGCATAGCTAGTCTTCCAGCCTCCACCGTCCTGTTCTTTTTCGTTGACGTTATCAATATTTTTTTTGTTATCGCCATTAGATAAACTGCCTGACTCGCCCGATGCGTCACCTGCGGTAATCGGATGATCGTCTAGGCCGTCACTATTGCGGTCGTAACCTGGTAGCTCATCTGGAAGTGATTCGTTTTCTCTATCACGGAGCCGGCGCGCGTTATCAGAAGTCGGGTTAAGTCGCTCGTCTGCGTCATTGTCATTTTTATAGCTAAGCGGTGCACTCATAAAACATCTTTATTATACGCTCGTTTGTTCATTTGGTGGGTAATTATTCGTATCGGGGGTAGCTGTAGGAAAGGCTGCTTGCTGTTGCGGCTGATCTTGGCGGGCAATCGGATTGGTCGTAATAAGCCCTTGTTCTGTCTGGCTGGCCACAATTTGAATATGAACGTGGTTTTGACCAGCAAAGAACAAGCCCTGCCCTACCGGGAAATTCGCTAAGCGTTTTCGCTCTTCCTCGGTAAGTTTAAATACATCCGATAGCACGTCAACAGCGCTTGAAGATTGCTTAAGAAGCAGCTGCATCGAAGAGTTGGCAACAATAGCACGGCCCATCTTGCTTCCCATGAAGTCTTCAACGTCCTGGGTAATAGTAGTCAAACCCAAAAAGTACTTACGGGCACGTTTTGCCAGGCTGAACAAAAAGTTCGCCGAATCATCATATTTCATAAGCTGCCACGCCTCGTCTACAATAAGCATACGTTTTCGTTGGTCGGTGCGGGTAATATTCCAAATATGTGAAAGCACAATGTACATAGCCACCGGGCGCAGTTCGTCCTCAAGATCGCGAATGTTAAATACAACCATGTGGTTATTGATGTCGATGTTCGATTGTTGGCTGAAGATACCGGCAAACGTACCGCTGGTATATTTGCGAAGCCGCTGTGCCAGTGCTGGGCCGGTGCCACCCATATGAAGTAGTGTGTCGTACAGGTCGGAAATAGTTGGTGGTTGCGAGTGATGCGTTAACGGGTCGCTGGTAATACCGGCACGGGCATAGGTATCAATAAGCCCCTGGTCAAGGTCGGCTTCTTCGGCCGGTGTAAGCGCCGACATCATTTGGCCGGCGGCCGTTGCCTGTGAGCCACCAAGCATCAGGCGGAAAAGACCATGCAATGTTACCAGGTTGGCACGCAGAGCATCATCGGCCTCGTCACTATCAATGACGCGTGGCAAGTCAAACGGATTAATACGGGTATCAGCGTTCAGACTCAGGCGAATGTAGCTACCCCCTACCGCATCGGAAAGCTTTTGATATTCGTTTTCCGGGTCAATAATAAGTACATCCGAGCCAATCATCATACTACGAAGTGCTTCAAGCTTTACAGTGAACGACTTACCGGCACCAGACTTGGCAAATACCACCATGTTGGCGTTTTCAAGCGAAAAACGATCAAAAATAACCAGACCGTTATTGTGCATATTTATGCCATACAAAACACCTTTTTCCTGGGTTAAGTCGGCACTGGTGAACGGAAAGCTGGTGCTAATTGCACCGGTATTCATGTTGCGGCGAATTTGCAGCTGGTCGGTCATCTGTGGAATAGTACTATTAAGCCCCTGTTCTTGTTGGCTGCTGGCTACTTTGCTAAAAATTAGTTGCTGACCAAATAATGTTTCAATCTTATGTTGTACAAAACTCAGTTCGTCCAGGCTGTCGGCGTAAAGAGTAACGTAAAGGCCATAGCGGAAAAAGCGTTCAGCACCCACTTGTAGCTGGTCACGAAGCTCCTCGGCGTCTTGCAGGGCTGCCTCGAGGCCCGGGTCGCGGGTGCGTCCCTTCTCGCCGTTAATCGACATAGTGGCTTCAAGCTGCGTCACTTTTTTACGTAGGTTGTTAAGCACCACCTGGCTTTCAACCGGGTAAATAAACATGCTAATATCGAGCACTTCGTCAATATTAATCAGAGAACTAAGCCAACCGGTGTAAATTTGACGGGGGTAGCCGTAAATATATAATGTTCGGCCGTATTTTGTACCAAGGCGAAAATGGCTGGCATGAATTTCAAGGCTGCTTGGTGCAATGAGGTCGCGTAGGGTTGTCATTCCCTTTAAGAAGGCTTGCTCAACTTCAGCTTGCTCGCGCGCACGTTGCTGGGCGGCAATATCTACCGGATCAAGTTTTTTCTTTGCCATGGTTACATTCCCCCTTCTTGCAAGTGTGGGCGTGGTGCTTCACCTTGGCCTTTTTTCACGTACGTGCTCGTAACATTTTCAAAATCACCAAGCGGCTCACGTACGGCAGTGTCGGGGTTATACATGTTGTAGTATAGTTCGCCGAGTTCTTTGGTATTTAGCTGGGCACTGTTAACCCCAATCTGAAACAGACCGCTCATAACCGAGTCGACACGGTTCTTGATTTCATCTTTTGCCTTTTCATACGATACCTTGTCTATTTTTGTAGCAACGGCTTCTTGTTTTGCAAAAAGCTTGCTAAAAATACCCTTACTTTGGGCAATAACGTTAGTCAGATCGCCAGTTGGGTAAAAAGGAATCACAATGAAGAAGCTCTTGTCCATAATGTTTGCTTCCTGGGAAAGAATATCAATAAAGTTAATGTAGTCGTCCATTAGCACATTTAAAAGCATATTGTCCTGCGAACGGCGAATTGTAGCAAGACGGTCAATGTAAGGGCCAATATCAACACGTTGCGAACGAATAAAGATTTGAATGGGGAAATAAAGCGCGTTAAGGAAGTTCTGGTAGCTAAATTCAACCCCTTCTCTCTCGCGTGAGCTCATAAGGTCGAAGTTAATAGACTTACAGGCAACTACCGCTCTAAAACTACCATCGCTCATAATAGCCATGCTGTCGCGCATCTCTGAGATGAGCAGGCTATTTTGTGTCGTGTTTTGCTGTTGGGGCTTTTTAAGTGTTCCCTGATTGGTCGCATTCGAAGAAGTTGCCTGTGTAGGATTGCTCCCCACAGGGCCAGTTGGTACTTCCCCAGGTGTTTGTTGGTTATTTGGCGGCACTTCCCACTATTCCTTGCCTCGTTTTGTTACGTGTTAACGCAGTGATATAACAACTTCATCATCGGGGAGTTTTTCCCTTTCATGAATACGGTTTGCTTCATGCGCAATCGTTTCAATAGATAAATCAGAGTTATTTGCAAGGTTTATTATATCAGGTGAGACGGGCGCATTACTAGTAGCTGGTGGCGGGTTTTGTGGTACTTGGGGCTCGGGAGCAGCTGCTTTTGGCAGCGGCACTACCACTTGTGGCTCAGGGGCTGGCGCTTGAGGTAGATACGCCTGACCCAAGGGGTTAATAACCGACTGATGAATAGAATTTGGGTACGGGTTGTAAGTAAGGTGCGGATCGGTTGCCTGATTGTTATCCACAGGACTGGTTGGAGCAAGTGCCGTGTATGGATCAGGAATTGGAGTAGCAATGGTTTGAGGTTGTGGGACAGCTGGTTGATTGTGCATACGCTCAACCATTTCATTATGCCGCTTTGCATCTGCCTGGTTAATCATCGTATCAAATGACTGGGCAATACCACCTTTTTCATCAAGTACGTCAGGAGCTTGCTGTGCTTCGTAGTAGGCATCGTTTTGCATGGCGCTGGTAGGCTCGGGAGTAACAACGCCTCGCACTGCCCATCCCCGGGTGTCTACGATGTCCGCAAGGTACGAAAGCCTCTGCTGAGCTTCATCCTGTGATAAATTCTTTGAACGTTGAATTTCAACAACTTTCGGAGCAGTCACCTCAACAAGTGACTGTATACCATCGGGCTGCCACAGGCGTTTACGTGGCTTTAGGTAAAACGACACAACGGCTGCAAGGTAAATCTCCATCGGCTGATCTTTACGCAAAGGTAACGCCAGCGCGCCGAAGAAAAGAATGAGCGGCAACGGAATGATTGCTAAGGGGATAAAAAGCTGTGCAAGCCCCCATGCCAGCGCTATAGAAATAACGGCAATAATAATATAAATAAACTGTCGAAAGCTAAACGGACCGATTAATTTATCGTCTGCTTCAACATCTTGAGGGACTTTGTATACAGCCATAACTATGTATCAGTGTACCGTAACGGTTATTGTTTTGCGAGGGAAATTAAGGACGAGGAGGAGAGCGATATGTCGTTATACCCGTAGCTTCAAGTTCGTCAATATTCTTGGTATTATGTTTAATTTTACCACTCAAGTTTGGATTGGCCTTGACCTTGCCTGCAGTGACACCCAGGTTGTACTGTCCTTCTTCCGTTGTGTGTGCCGATGCGTATATAAGTTCATCAGGGCTAGCCGCAACCATCTTCTCTTGTGTGTAGACGCCATCTTCGATATTTTTCGATGCGATATCTGCCATCTTCCCACCCTTGCCGCGTCCAATATTATCGATATCTGATGCTTTAAGGAATCCAGGCCCATCTTCTCGCAGTGAGTTGGCAAGGGTTTTGTTAATAACATCGTTCTTGCCGTTTCCTCCGAACTGATCGACCACTTCTGCTTTTTCTTCTGCGCTACCTACCTTCATGAGCCTTTCGATAGCTGCCGCTTTCTCTGTATCGGATTTTGAGTTGGCAATAACATTCTTAAGAGCAGTCGCATCCAGATTATCAATTGTCGCATGGTGCGCCTTAACTTCTTCTGCCTCTGCTCGTTCAATAGTAAACTTGGCCCCAGCGAGTGCACGCTGCAGCGCACTTGCATCGGCTTTAGCGCCAAGTACTCCGCCTCCGCCAGCAACCTTATTGGCAAAACCAGTTGCCTGGCCGTTCTTATTGGTCATTTGACCGGCAACATACTGCTGTTGGGCTCGTTTTCTCTCGGCTTCAATTCCACCAGATATAGCATCGCGCCTTGCTTCTCTTCGGTATTTTCCAAAGCCAGGACGAAACTTTTGATTACTGTTGAGAGCATTAATAGCGTTACGACCTTGTTGTCGCTTCCTGAAGTCGTCCGCTTTGTCTTGTGCTTTCTTGCCAAACTTCTCCCCCGGTACGGGTATGTCAAACTTATCGGCTACGCCTTTTATGCCCTTTAGGACAGCGTACGTGCCTAAAAGAGGCGCAATAGTAACAAGCAGTGCTGCAATGTAGAGTGTAACGTCCGTAACCTTGTTTAAGTCTAAAGCCATAGTTTATTGCCCCGCCGCTGCCATTAATATTTTCGATGCCAATGCTGAAGCTCCAAACAGTAATGCAATGATTGGAAATAACAAAAGTAACGTTTGCAGCAGATCCTTCCATTTTTTAAATAGCGACTCGGTATTTGGAAGAAGATACGCAACGAATGCAAGCGGTGACAAAACAATCAATAATATAATCAAAGCCTGTCGAATAGTAAGCAGTATAAATATAACGACAATTATAATGATACCTGCTATGATTGCTGGCACCAGGGCACTCAGTTCCATATAAAGAATTGCAATTGTAATTCCTGTTCCGGCTAATATTTTACCCGTTATATCTTGCCATCCAGTTTGGCCCGTGAGGGTGCTCGAATCGTTTAGTGTGATACTGGTTTGGGCGATATTATGAAATAGTCCGTTAAGCGAACTGCCTACAATGTTCGAAAGGTCAACTGCGACCGCGCATACCCAAAACGATACATTTACAAGAATGGCCGCTACTACAAGCCGCGGAAGCATCTTTTTTATGCCATAGTTTGTTATGCCAACGCTTGAAAGCTGCGAGAACACAATAACGAGAAACGCTATAACGAATGCTATATTGGCAAAGTTACGCATTGCCGACCAGGCCTGATAAATTGGTGAATTACCTCCCGATACCAGTGGCTGTACTGTTAGTAACGCTGCCACGGCTATATATGCGGCATCTACAATTTTTGAGGCTGCCTGCATGACAGGGCAAACCAACCAGCCGATTGCTTCAATGGCACAAGTTATCTTATCATCCGACTTCGTACCACCCGCAGCAGTACCGGCGCCATTATCACTGGTAGCGTCTGCTCCTACTAGCGCAGCGTAGGCATCGGCAAATTTATGATTATCGGCTAGTTTAGCGGCAAAGGTGTCTGCATTATTATCACCACAATCTGTCACAGCTCCGTTACCGGAAGAGGCAAAACCACTATGTGATCCTACGTTAACGTCATCTTCGCGCCCGCCGTCTTTATAGTAGGTATAATCTCCCGCTTTACCATCTTCGAAAGTGTAGGTATGATAGTGGCTACCCTTATTTTCCCCGGTAGCTCCGTTACTGGCCGCCTCTCTATTTCTTCCTGCGGCGGGTTCTGTCGTGTCAGTAAATGAGTTTCTGTATTGCCATCCACATACATTCTTAAGGTTGTAAATCATTATGGCATACGCTAATGCATCTCCCGGGCTATCATCACCCAGGTTTGCGCCAAAGAAAGCATTTGGTATAAGGGCGGCCCTTAGTCTTTCAGACAACTTATCCCCGAAATCACCTGGTTGGGTAAGTTTACCGTCAACATAGGTGTACCCCATCTTCTCAAGGAGACCGCGACAACCCCCAGTAATACCCACGGAAGCTAGCGCGGCAGTGGCTGCTCCGCTATTAAGCTCAAGCTGACTCCAGTCTGCTCCCGAGAACTGTCCAACGCCAAAGCCATTGTTATTTCCCGTTACGTGACTTCCTACGAACACTGAGCCATTGTCCAGAACTCCAAAAATATGGCAAGTATCGGCATCGCTGGTTGAAATATTTGTATCAACGAGTCGGCGCTCATCAATAATGGCATTAAGAATAGACCACGCTTGTGCCCTCTTAAGGATTTCGCCGGGGTCAACAGCATAAGCATTATGAGTAAGAAGTGGAGACAGCGTTGCTGTTGCAATAGACGCCACCATTAACAGGGTGAGGCTAAGAGGTCTTAGTCGTTGCCGCAAGTTGTGTACCCAGCTACCTGTTTTTTTCATGAATTATCTATATTACAAACCTTTACTATCATTAAACACTAAAAGCGTAAGGATTAAAAGATAAATGTAATGAATATCTCCCCTACCGTCAAACGAGAGAGGAGATACTAAGAATCAAGCGTATCGGGTTACTTATTTACTTTAGCCATGCGTACTGTTGCATTCTTCCAAGCCGGGTCTGTGTCTCTATTAGTCTGCTCTACGGTAATATTAACACTATATTTAGTGGTACGACTATTAACTGTTGACGAAAGCGTTTCATCAAGTTTACTCACAAAGGCAGTAGAATATACATTGCCCTGAATAGACTGTGCAAGTTGATCAAAAGAATCGGTGACGTCTATTTTGTCCTCACGCGGATTTGTTTTACTTGCAGAAACAAGCTCTTTGTTTATATCTGCGGCCCACTCTCCAATATTTTGGTCGACCGGCTGTCTGCCATCGTTTACTTTTCCGGTTATACCCGCTTCCTCTAAGACACCAATAACATGTCCCCGTGCGTATGTAGATACGTTTTTTTGTATAGAGGTAAACATAGGTTCCAGCCTTGCATCAGTACCAATATGAATAGCAGCTTGTAACGTATTTTCAATGTATGCGTTAGCCGCTTGTTCTGGGCTCAACTCTTTGCCTGGAACTAGTTTTTCTGCAAACTCTTTGTCGGTTTGCATATCGACATTGCCTTGTTCGTCAAAAGTAATCATCTCGCCTCTTGCAAGGCCTTCTTTTACCTCAGTCAAACTAGGTGCTATCTCAGTAGACGTTGGGCTTGTTTCCGTAGGTTGTCCGGGCACTGGCGCCGCACCTGCAGAGGGTACTGCCTCCGGCGTTCCCTGTATTTTATTGTGGTCGCTTTTTGCATACAGCATGCCCCCACCGATAACACCGGCAGCAGTAGCAACACCGGCTACTCCGGCGATTACTCTATTTTTCCAGCTCTTTTTTCTCTTATCGGGAGTTGTCTCTAAGTCATCATGCTGACCGGTAGGTTGAGTTGGCATATCATGCAGTCCAGATGGATAAACGAACACATCCTCCCCCTGTTCCTTCGTATGTTGTTGAGGTGCTTGTTCGAATCTAGGTTGTGTCATAATAATTGTTCCTTGCGCACTTATGTGGGCACTTAAAACGTTCTAATATTTTTATTATACATGATAAGCAATAAAAATCAAGGGGTTTGCAAATATGTCATAGACGCTACATATGGTGTGTGTAGGTGTAGCACGTGAGTGGCAAAAAATAACCCCCTGCACTTTGCAAGGGGTATTCATCCGTTTCGTCACTACTATTTATGGTGTACTTTTATAAATCAGTAAGCATTTTTTCAAGGAGTGGTTTAACGTTGGTTGCAACGCGGCCTCCAAGGATAGGATCATTAAGTGCTTTGTCAGCCTGCTTCTTAAGTTCCGCTATGGCCGCAGGTAGATTAGCTCGAAGTTCCTCTGTCATGTAAGAGGTATCCGTATTTTTCGCGGCATTAAGAATATAGGCAATGGCATCTTTGTCAATGGTCACAAGCTTGTCGGCAGAGATCTTACCCTTGGCAATGTTATCCTGAATAACACCAACCATCTTTTCTTTTGAGCCAATATCTCCGCGCTTGATCATGTCAATGGTCTGGCCACCTCCGTAAATGGTTTTAGCACCAAGACCACCTTCGGCCACGGCATCACCAATAGTAGTCTTAAACTGTGCAAGTGTAGAACCGGAGACTTCCATAATCTGCTGTGCTTCTTTAACGGTGCCAAATTTAATCTGATCTTCAATAACCGCCTCGCGGCTAAATACGTCATGAGCGGTGAATACACGGGTATTACCAGCGCTGTCCGTAGCAACAACAGGCTCCTCACCCATTGCTAGTGTTTGGCGTTGTTTCGAGTCAAGGTTAAAGTGCTTAACCACTTGCCTTGCTTCAGCTACAGATTCACCGTACGCCTTACGTTCAGTAGTAACAGCCGCAGCCAGTGCCGCATCGGCGCCATGAGGCGAAACACCACCAGCTTGCTGACGAAGCGTATCGCTGGCCTTGAGGGCTTGGGCAAAGTTTTGTTGTTGCTCGTGTTCGGCAGAGTGCATGGCCTGCGCAATAATACGTGACTCTTGATCGACTGCTACGGCACGCTTCATGGCATCAAC
>DATHGD010000004.1:0-2437 GCA_035317765.1 Saccharimonadales bacterium (SeqCode)
AGTTATTAAATGTAGTAAATAAAATGAGTGGCAGCAAGCCTGGCACCGCGCGAATGGCGGCTAGGCTGCCCTTAAGGTCGATTTTTTTGTTTTCAAGTGCTGGGTCATGAATAATTTCGTCTTCGGGAATGGACACGAATAACAAATGAATTAAAGCGACTGCGGTAAATGTAATAGCGATGGCCAGCGTCCAGCCCATGCCAAGCAACCCGATCGATAGGCCACTAAAAACCGAAGTAACGAGGAATGCAACGCCTTGCACGGTTCCAACCATGCCGTTGGCTTTGTCGTGAGAATCTTTGGGAACGAGCAGCGTCACAACGGTTGAGAGTGCGATATTGCGCATATTTTCAACCACACCGCCTATTAATATAACGCCGGCAAATAGCCAGAATACTAGCGAAGTCCAGTCGATCAAGGCGCTTTTAGGAAAGAGCAAAAACACAATGCCAGCGGCAACGTAAGCAACGAGCGTAATAATACTTGAAATCAGCATAACCCGCTTCTTTTTGTTGTGATCGACAATAGTACCAAATACTAAGCTAAAAATGGCCACCAGCAGCATGTACGAGCCGCCAATAAATGCTGTAGCGAGCACCGACCTGGTTTCAAGATATACCCAAAATGTTAGTGCAAACCATAAAAAGCTGGTAGTGACATTGGCAATAAGCGTATTAACAAGGACATTATAAAATTGTTTCATTCCCTCTATTTTACGGTATACACGGTGTTTCCCCAAGTAGCTTTATTGCGCTTATTGTAATAATGGAACATTTATGGTATAATAGTAAGGTTGGCATAAGCCACAATGCTTAACTCATAGCAGTACCTACGACAAGGAGAGTGCAAGTGCCGAATCCGTCTATTGGTATTCAGTGCGGCATGAGCCGTGACTGCCTGTGGTTTTACCCGCGAGTTCCCTTCGCATTGAAGGAGTTCGACAGGGTGATCAAGCCCCAGACCGTGAAGAACATTCCTTCGAATGACATCACCCTGATTGGCTTGAACGTGACCAGGAAGGTTCTTGCGCTGGATAACACCGCGTACTTGATGCCACGGGAGGATTACTTTCGGGTCGACATCGAGACGATCAAGCGAGGCATTCGTGACAGTGACGTTGCGGCTGCCGAAACCGAGCCCATATGGCTTGGGCTTTTGAAGCCGATAGTCTCCATCATCCGCGAGGAGACCGGCAACCACAGAGGGGAGCTCGTGTCCATCATGTCGCGCAACAGCAGACTGCCGCAATGGCATGTACCCCTCCTGCGCCAGCTGAGACTCATGAGCTAAGACATCTCTCGTCCTCCACTCCCCGACTTCGTGTCTGGGGAGTGGAGGACGATCGAAAACGTCTACTATAACACCCCCAAGCGGGAAGAGAATTCTTTAATGAAAAATCTTCTCATACTGAGGGGTGTTTTTCATGCTATTTGGCCAATTAAACCAGGAAGTGTCATAATGAATTATATGAATCCCCTCTCGGCATATGGCTGGACGAAAGAACTTGATGACCTGTTGGCCCGTCATACTATTTTAGGTACCCAACCAGCGCGCGTGGTAGCCGATTTTGGCACCTCGCTTAAGGTAGCGCTTCCTAAAATTGTTACGGCAGAATTATCGGGTGCGCTGGCTCATCATACTCATCGCGAACAAGTGCCAAAAGTTGGCGATTGGGTGTTGGTACGTCTTACAGACAATAGCCCGCCGGTTATTGAGGCGCTTTTGCCGCGCCAGTCTGAAATTGCCCGCAAGGTTGCGGGCAGCAAAACGCTCAAACAAGTTATAGCGGCCAACGTGGATGTAGCGTTCGTACTGCTTGCGCTGGATAACGATTTTAGTATCGATCGGTTGCGGCGATTTCTCTACCAGCTATCTATTAACGCCATAAAGCCTGTTATTGTTTTGAATAAAGCCGATAAAGTAGAAAATGCAGAGGAATATATTTCCCAGCTATCGTCACTTGAGCTGCCTGTTATAGCTATGGTTGCTACTAAAGGTACGGGCATGGCCGAGCTGCTTAATTTTATTGCCCCGGGCAAAACGGCAGTGCTGCTGGGGTCTTCTGGCGTTGGAAAATCAACGCTCACCAACCGTCTTCTTGAGAGAGACGTTCAAAAAACGCATGCCGTGCGCCAATCTGACGATACGGGTATGCATACAACGGTTCACCGCGAGCTGTTTATGTTGCCTGGCGGCGGCTTACTCATTGATATGCCGGGTATCCGTGAACTGCAACTTTGGGGTACCGAAGAGGCGCTTGACGAAAATTTCGATGACATTGCGGCTCTTTTTCGCCAATGTAAATATGCTTCCTGTCAGCACAAAGACGATGACGGTTGTGCGGTGCAACGAGCGCTAAAAGATGGCACGCTCGACCCACTGCATTACGCTGCCTACCAAAAAATGAAAAACGAGCTAAGTACGCTTAAACAACGAA
>DATHGD010000005.1:0-5479 GCA_035317765.1 Saccharimonadales bacterium (SeqCode)
ATCATTAACGGCAAAGATATTTTAACGTTTAAAACCAAAGAAATTGATGCGTTTCGTTCCAGCGAAATGAGTTTTATTTTTCAAAGCTTTTTCGTTCAGGCAAACGAAAGTTGCTACGATAATGTCAGTTTACCGCTTGAAATTGCAAATGTTCCCGCTAGTAAGCGGCGTGCAAGAATCGAGGCTGCATTGGAGGCGGTTGAGCTTCTTGATAAAAAGAAATCGCGGGCACGTGATCTTTCTGGTGGGCAGAAACAGCGCCTGGCGGTGGCGCGCGCAATTGTTAATGAACCAAAAGTATTGTTTGCCGATGAACCAACTGGAAACCTTGACAGTACCACAGGTGCTGTCATTGAAGATTTACTGTTTAGCTACAATAAAACGCGTGGTGTAACGCTTATTATTGTGACGCACGACCCAGACCTTGCAAATAAGTGTGACATGCAAATTAACATCAAAGACGGAAAAATCGAGTCCATCCGTACAAAGGAAGGAGCAAAATCATGAAAATTCGAGATACGGTTCGCCGTGCAGGCCGGAGTTTGCGTCAGGCGAAAGCTCGTACGCTACTAACCAGCCTTGCTATTAGCGTTGGAGCATTTACTGTTACGTTGGCGCTGGCTGCCGGTGCTGGTGGTCAGGCGTATACCGATTCGCTTATTAAAAGTAACGGCGATGCACGGCATCTGTCTGTTTTTCCTAAGGTAGACGAAGGCAAGAGTGAAGCCCCCAAAGAGTATGGCGCTCAAAGTGTTGCTACGAAGCAGGGTGTGTTGACCGAAAATGATCTTAACAAGCTGAAAAAAATTGATGGTATCGCTGAAATTGACCCGGCCTATAATGTTACCGCTGCATATATGACCCGAGGCGAAGGGTCAAAAAAGTACGAAGCACCACTTACTATTAAGGCCGACCGTACAGCAATGCCGCTTGCTGCAGGCTCATTGCCTGATAACCAGGTGCCACGAGGAGGCGTTGTTATTTCCGAGGGTTACCTAAGTGTGCTTGGCTTTAAAGATGCGCAGGCAGCAATTGGCAAAATAGTAACGATTCATATCGAAAAGCCTTCACGACTTGTTGGTGCCAAGGCGACCGAATCTGAAGACCGAACCCTTACTATTGCAGCCGTTGATAAAAAATCTGCGACCGTGCTTCGCTACCAGACGGGCCTCACGCTTTCAGCGGCTGATGGCAAGGCAATCTACGAATATCAAACAGCCGATCTCCCTACGAGCGATGAATACTACGCTATTAACGTTCGCGTTGCGGACGGCAGCGATATCACGGTAGTACAAAAGGCTATCGAAGGGGCGGGCTATACGGTCTTCTCACTTCAAGACATACAAGAGACCTTGTTTCAATTTATTAGCATTGTGCAGTGGGGCGCTGCCGGATTTGGCTTTTTGGCAATTTTGGCCTCGGTGTTTGGGATTATCAATACCCAATACATTAGTGTTCTTGAGCGAACGCAGCAGATCGGCCTCATGAAAGCGCTCGGCGCTCGGCGGAAAGATGTGGGACGATTATTCCGTTATGAAGCTGCCTGGGTTGGGTTTTTGGGAGGTGCGATTGGTACGTTCCTTGCAGTTACGACCAGTCTGTTTAATCCGGCAATTACCCAGGGGTTGAACCTTGAAAAAGGTACTGAGCTTTTGCAATTCAGTCCGATTACTAGCGTTATTCTTATCGTGAGCTTGATGCTCGTTGCCGTCTTGGCAGGATATTTCCCGGCACGAAAAGCGGCTAAGCTCGATCCGATAGAAGCCTTGCGTACAGAATAAAGATAAAAAAAGCGCCTTCTTTTTACGAAGGCGCTTTTGACTTGCTGCTTTAATTTGCTGTTTTATCCATATCGCTCGTTTCTGTAAAATCTCCTAGTAAAATAGCTGTTTCGTTTTGAACAATTTCTTCAAAATCAGGAACGGTTGCTTCGAGCCAGGTTCCGATTTCATCATCTTTTCCACTTTCTTGCAGTTCAACCAATGTCTGTAGCTGAGTATCATCGAGTGCATCGATAATCTGCTCGCCTATACGTTCCTCAAGGGTCTCATTGAGCTCTTCAAGAACTTGGGCTATGTCCTTGCCCCCCAGATCAATATCAAGGTTACGTATCATTTCTTCGGTTATATAATTTTCCATACTCTTTTATTATACGCTCCTCAAGGGGAGTATGGATGATATAATAAATTCATGTTAGATATCCGTTTTGTCCGCGAGCACGCTGAGGCCGTGCAAGAGAATGCCCGCCGTAAAGGCTATGACGTCAAGGTTGACGAGCTTTTGAAGTGGGATCAAAATAAGCGCCAGCTGCAACAGCAGGCAGACGAGTTGCGTGAAAAACGTAATACGATTTCATCGCAGATGAAAGGTGGCCGGCCTTCAGATGAGTTGGTTGCCGAGGGTAAGGTGCTTAAAGAGCAATTAGCCGAAGTGGAGGCTCACCTCAAAGAGGCGGACGAAACGTTCACCGAACTTTTGAAGAAAATCCCGAATATGGCGCTGGCCGATGTTCCTGTGGGAGCCTCAGAGGATGAGAACGTTGTAGCTAAAACGGTTGGCGAACCTACCGTCTTTGATTTCATACCGAAAAATCATGCCGAACTTGCCGAGCTAAAAGGCTGGCTTGATAAAGAGCGGGCTGCAAAGGTAACCGGTTCACGCTTTGCTTATTTAAAGGGTGATTTGGTAAAGCTGCAGTTTGCGCTTATTCAGTTCGTTATGGATAAGCTAAGCGACCAGACGTTTATCGATGAGGTTATTCGTGAAAATAATTTGTCTGTAAGTAACAAACCTTTTTTGCCGATTTTGCCTCCATTTATGCTTCGTACGCAGATGTATGATGCTATGGATCGCCTTGAGCCACGCGATGATCGTTATAAAATTGAAGATGAAGACCTATGGCTACAGGGAAGTGCCGAGCATGTCCTTGGCAGCATGCACGCCGATGAAATTTTCGATAAAAAAGAGTTGCCTATCCGCTATATTGGCTATGCAACGAGCTTTCGCCGCGAAGCGGGTACGTATGGTAAAGACATGGAAGGCATGTTTCGGATGCATCAGTTTGACAAGCTCGAAATGGAGAGCCTGGGCGCGAGCGAAGCCGGTCTTGAAGAACATCTCTTTCTGGTGGCAATTCAAGAAAAAATTATGCAGCTGCTTGAAATTCCTTATCGAGTACTTCTTAAATGTACGGCTGATATCGGCAAACCTAATGCTCGTGGTGTTGACATTGACGCATGGCTACCGGGGCAAAACAACTACCGTGAAACGCACACGGCAGATTACATGACCGACTACCAGGCACGCCGGTTGAAAACCCGCCTGCGGCGCGAAAATGGAGAGGTTGAGTTGATTCATACCAATGATGCGACTGCGCTACCACTTAGTCGTGGCCCGATTGCAATTTTAGAAAATCATCAGCGGGCAGATGGTTCAATTACTATTCCTAGCGCACTGCGCCCCTACC
The DNA here is from genome assembly GCA_035317765.1 of Saccharimonadales bacterium (SeqCode). GTDB lineage: Bacteria > Patescibacteriota > Saccharimonadia > Saccharimonadales > Saccharimonadaceae > DATHGD01. Next base: position 3,467 of record DATHGD010000005.1, read on the forward strand.
TTGGTGGTCGCGAAATTCTTTAATTCGCGGTATAATAACTACACAGACCTAACTAACAGGAGGGTAGCATGATCGAAACAATCAGCATTACGGGCGTCAAATACGAACTGGACGAGACAACGAAAAAGTATGTCACGAAGAAGATCGGACGGCTCGATCGATATCTTCCAAAGCACGCGCGAAAAAGCGTTGTTGCAGAGGTAAAACTAAAAGAGGTTAACCGCGACCATGGCAATAAATACGAGGCCGAGGTTATTTTAATTGTTCCCGATAAGACAATAACCGCTAAAGATTCAACGGTAAATATGTTGGCAGCGGTCGACATAGTTGAGGCAAAACTTGTAGCCCAACTACGCAAGTACAAGCAGGCGAGCGTATCGCATGTAGGCCATCGTGGAATGCTGAGCCGTTTTAAGCGGAGTTATGCACGCGAGGCTCAGTAGTCTTAAAATTTAAAAAGAACCCCGTGTACTATATTTTCAGAAGGCTGTGGCCCAAAGGGCCAGCCGAACGCCGTGGGCGAGCCTTCGGGCTCCCATAGAGAATATAGTACACGGGGTTCTTTTTGCTCGTAATAGCTACTTTCATCTGATGAAGAAACGGCGTATAATACAAGGAGTATTTTTGATGAGCATTTTCAGATCACCGGAGGGATTCTAAATATATGGTTAGCCGACAAAAAGCCTTAACGAAAGTGTTTGGCGATCCGCAAGTGCGGATACTAAAGACCTTGCAGAAAAAAGTCGGGGCAATCAATGATTTGACCGATAAATACAAAGCAATGACAAAGCCCGAGCTAAAAAAGCAGACGGCAGTATTAAAAGAACGCCTTAAAAAAGATGCAAAGCTTGATGAACTGCTACCTGATGCCTTCGCTCTAACGCGAGAAGCAAGTGATCGCGTACTTGGTATGCGCCACTTTGACGTGCAGCTTATTGGGGGTATGGCGCTTCATGAGGGTAATGTTGCCGAGATGAAAACAGGTGAGGGTAAGACGCTTGTCGCAACGCTGCCAGTTTATTTGAATGCCCTTGAAGAAAAGGGTGTGCACTTGGTGACAGTCAACGACTACCTTGCGCAGCGTGATGCAAGCTGGATGGGCGAGCTATATGATTTTCTTGGTATGAGCACCGGAGTCATTATTAACGATGCATCATTTGTATACGACAAAGACTTCGATAACGCTGCTCACAGCGATCCTCGTATGCGAAAGCTTCGTCCCGTGACACGTAAAGAAGCCTATGCGGCCGATATAACGTATGGCACAAATAACGAATTTGGTTTTGACTACCTGCGCGACAACATGGTAAATGAAGTTGAGCTGCTTCGTCAGCGCGAGCTGAATTTTGCGATTGTAGATGAGGTGGATTCAATCTTGATTGACGAAGCGCGTACCCCACTTATTATTAGTGCGCCAGCTGCTGAAAACCCTGACAGCTACTATCAGTTTGCAAAAATTGCCGCAAAATTAGTGCCTGAAGATTTCACGCTTGATGAAAAGCGCCGTAGCGTTGCATTAACTGACGAAGGCGTTGAAAAAGTACAAAAAATGCTTGGTATAAAAAACTTATACACACCAGATTATATTCGTTCTGTCTATCATGTTGATCAGGCGTTGCGTGCACAAACATTGTTCAAACGCGATAAGGACTACGTTGTGACAAATGACGGCGAAGTGATTATTGTAGATGAACATACCGGCCGCTTAATGCAAGGCCGCCGTTACAATGAAGGGCTTCACCAGGCAATTGAAGCCAAAGAAGGCGTGTCAGTGTTGCAAGAGAGCATGACGCTTGCAACAGTGTCCTTTCAGAATTACTTCCGTTTGTACGGCAAGCTTTCGGGTATGACCGGAACGGCGTTCACCGAAGCGGAGGAATTCCAGCAAATTTATAGTCTTGATGTTATTCAAATTCCATCGAACCGTCCCATTCAGCGTATTGACCACGAGGATTTGATTTTCAAGACTGAAAAAGCAAAGCTAAAGGCAGTTGCCGAAGCCATTAAAGAATA
>DATHGD010000006.1:0-5139 GCA_035317765.1 Saccharimonadales bacterium (SeqCode)
TTTCTTTCCGCGTATTGACCCTGCCGTGTGGCAAGAGACAAGCCGCGAACACCACGAGGCGGATGAGCGCAATAAATATGCGTTTGATTTTGTGACGTATCGACGCCGCTAAACAGCAATCGGTGCTTTAATAGCCGGGTATGGGTCGTAGCCTTCGAGGGTGAAGTCATCAATGGTAAAGTCGAAAATAGACGTTACAGCCGGGTTAATAACCATTGTCGGTAGTGGCTTTGGCGTTCGTGATAGTTGCAAATCAATTTGTTCAAGATGATTTAAGTAAATATGCGCATCGCCAAACGTATGAACAAAATCACCCGCCTTAAGCCCGGTTACCTGGGCAACCATCATGGTTAGCAGTGCATACGAAGCAATATTAAACGGTACGCCAAGGAGCGTATCGGCACTGCGCTGGTATAGCTGGCAGTCCAGTTTGCCATTGTTTACGTAAAATTGGAACAAGCTGTGGCATGGGGGTAGGCCTGCCTTTGCCATCTCTTGAATATCGGCCACGTTCCAGGCCGATACGATAATCCGCCGGGAATCAGGGTTGTTTTTGATGGTATCAATGGCTTGTTGTATTTGGTCTATTTCTCCGCCTTTGCCATCGGGCCAGTGTCGCCATTGGTGACCATATACCGGGCCGAGTTCACCATACTGCCTAGCAAATTGAGGGTCGGTTTTGATATTTTCAATGAATTTGGCTAGTTTTTCGGTCCATTCGGGTGAGTTTTGCTCGGGGACGGCTTGGTTTGTCGCTGTTAGGTAGGCTTTAAACGGCCATTCATTCCAGATATTAACGTTATTTTTTACCAAATACTCAATATTACTATTACCCTGCAAAAACCATAAAAGCTCATGAATAATACCGCGAAGGAACAATTTTTTAGTGGTGACCGCTGGAAAGCCTTCGCTTAGGTCAAAACGAATCTGCCGGCCAAACACGCTTTTTGTGCCGGTACCCGTTCGGTCGGATTTTGTCATCCCGTTGGTTTTAATATCCTCAAGCAACTCTAAATATTGGCGCACACCGTATCCCCCTGGTTATATACGTAGTATGACATAACGCCCCCCTGTTTGGCTGTTGTGTTTTTTGAGGAAAATAAATACCCCTCCAGCCACCAGAGGGGTATTAAAGAATGAGGTAAATTACCTAGCTAACAACGTTTTCAACTTTAATGCCAGGACCTTGCGTGGTACTGATGCTGGTTGATTTAACGTATGCGCCCTTTAGACTGGCAGGTTTTTGGGCTTGCAGGCTGTCAAAGAAGGCTTTTGCATTCTCGGCAAGCTTGCTGGCGCCAAACGAAACTTTACCAACAGAAAGGTGAACAATCGCTTGTTTGTCAACGCGGTACTCTACCTTGCCGGCTTTGGCTTCGGTAACGGCTTTGGTTACATCGGTAGCAACAGTACCAGACTTAGGGTTTGGCATAAGGCCACGAGGTCCAAGCAGGCGGGCAAATTTACCAAGCTTTGGCATGTACTGTGGGGTTGCAACCAGAATATCAAAGTTCAATTCTTCTTTTTCGAGTTGCTTCAAGAAGGCTTCATCGCCAACAACATCGGCACCAGCTTTTTTAGCAGCGGCGTGTTCAGCTTCTGGGGCAAATACGGCAACACGAACAGTACGACCGGTACCATTTGGTAGTGATACGGTACTACGAACGTTCTGGTCGGCCTGGCGTGGGTCGACACCAAGACGAACGTGAATTTCAACTGATGCGTCAAATTTTGCCGGGTTGGTTTTAACAGCAAGTTCCAGGGCACTGGCAAGTGGGTAAATCTTTTCTACTTCAACAAGCTCGGCAACCGTACGGTAGTTTTTGCCGCGGCGTTGCAAGCGAGTACGGACAACAGGTTTTGGACCTTTTTTGCCTCGGGCTTCAGCTTCTTCAGACTGAGGTGTGGTGTCACCTGCTTCTTTGCGGGCTTCTTTTTCGGCTTTTGCTTCAGCCTCAGACAATGCCTTTTCGCTGCGCTTACCAGCTTTTGCGGTCGCTTTTTCTTCTTTTGGTGCTTCTGCTGCAGGTTCTTCAGCTTTAACAGCTGGAACGGCCTTAAGCGCAGTTTCGATCTCTGCAATAGTGTTTTTCTCGGTCAGTTCAAGACCGAGTTTTTTTGCTTCTTCAAGCAATTCGGCTTTTTTAGCCATAATGGGTAAACCCTTTCTGTGGTAATAGCGGCTGCTTAGGCCTTCCAACATTGATTAGTTATGTTCGTATTGTAGCATTCTTTAAGGGTTTGGTCAATGTAGGTGGAGTGGGAGTGGAGAGCCTGCAGGAACACTCATATTGAGTGCCCCCGCAGGCAATGGCTACTTCGGCTGCGGTGTTTCGCTTGTCTCGTCCACCTGACGATCGCCAGTTTGGCCGATCTGGCGGAGCGCACTGCCGAGCCTGTCATGATCTTCCTGAAGGTTCTTCTTGGCGATTGCTTGAGCAGCAGCCAATACTTCGGCTGACGGTGTTTCGGTCATCATCACTCCCATTCCATAACTCGGTCGAGTCATAATAAACAGTATGATTATATGACGTAGCTGTCAAGAAATAAAAGCTATTATATGAATGAAAAGAACCCATCTGGGGAGAGTGAACGGCAACGGCACAAGGCGCATTTGCGTATCGAACTCTCCCCAGAACGGGCTTTGAGTAGTCGGGCTAGATGATCAAAGAGATTACATTTTGCCTGGCCAATGAACGCAGCTTTTTGACAACTCTGGCAACGGAGCTGTCGGCTCCCGGCATAAGAGTAAGAACCCCATTTTCAAATAGAAAACCATTAGGAGCGATAACATCGTCCATCGCCTTTTTGAACTGATCAGTTGGCTCGGAGGAGCACTCTAGGCTGATGGTGCTGGGTGTTTTGTGACGAAACCTAAGCTTCATCCCACTCCTTGTTATTGTTTTGTCTGGATAGATGCTGCGCTCTTTAAAATGACATGCTAAGCATAAAAAGTCAATGAATACGAAAAACGCCCACCCCGGGAGATTCAATCACAATTGGCGCAGTGTTGCGGCCTGTGAGAATCTCCCGGGGTGGGCTTAAAGTGAAGGGTTAGAGGGAATGTTTCGTGAATGCGAACTCGAGTGCTTCGATCCTGCGAAGCCCACCTGCAACCTCTCGCTGCAGGTTGCCATCGAGCACGATGCCGATGACATGCCTGAGCCCGATGCGGCCAGTGTAGATAACAGCAGCTACCCCTTCTATGCCGTGAATCCACCCTGCGGCAGTGAGGTAGGTGTCGTTGTCACCCACGTAGGTGGCCTTGATAACAGCATAGTCGGCCTCCTTTTTGGCCAGATCGACCATCTGCCGGCCCACACTGTTTGCCGTTGAGTCAATCAACGCGTTCGTCATCTCTGACTCCTTCTTAGCCACTGGACGACAGGTTCCCGTCTTGACAGTAACTAATACCTTTATTATAACACTATAGTGCTAGACAGTCAATTTCATTCAGGCAAATAAAAAAGCCCCGTAGGGCTTCTTTATTACCGAGTCATACTCAGTAGTGTCCAGCTGCCACCGCGGCCATCGCTGCGCAGGCAGTAGTCGTTCGCACCGTCTGTCATAGTAAAGATCTGCGCGATACGTTCGCCGCTGCGAATGACCGTTCGAAGGCCTGCGTCAACGAAATCGTATGACGTCCCCTCAAACTGTATGCGGCGCGGGTAGGCGCGCATGTTGCGGCCGAATCCCATAGCGGTAACGTCAACTGGACTGTTAATTGTAATGGATTGTGCCATATTCTTACTCCTCAAGATGTTATTTGGTTTATTTTTTAGTAAATAAAAAACTGACAACAAGAAAATTGGTCAGTTGCGGAATTAGAGGTAAGCTACGAGGAGACAAGTCGGCACCGCCTGGCCAATTTGCTGTATCACCTGAAGTAGCGATTGAATATGTAGTTGCGACAGGGACGCTTTGCATCGAAATGCTAGTGTGTATGCCGACTAAAGTTATATAGGTCTGTTAGTAAAAAGGTTCTCCACCAGTACTCTCATGACCTTCTTTATTATAGCGCTTCGGTCCGTTAAGGCGTCAATGGCATAAGCAGTTTTTACAACTATATTCTTTACTTTTTCTTAAATCCTATGAAGAGGCCCTCGGTGCGAGTTAATCGCACCGAGGGCCGGTTGGGTGGCTTTGACTCCTGCCTCTACTTCGCCTCGGTCACGTTGACATCGGCTGCCTTTACAAAGGCAACCCGGCTGCCAAACTGGATTTGAAGATACTTCTGTTCTCCCTTGTAGACTGTGTGGTCACCGGGGAATTGCGCGCGGTCGCCGGTAGATGACCACGCATAGAAGTATTCGTTGGGCACGTTTTTGTCGCCTAAGCTGTAACGCTGTCCGGCACCAACGGTATAGGGCAGCGGCGTTGCTGGCTTGATCCAGAACGATCCCGGGGATGGTGCAGTAATGACATTCGCCGGAAATTCCTCCTTTTCGGGCACGGGCTGGCCGTACACCGGAATGGTGGTTTTATCGGCCTTGGGCGTAACAATCTTACCCTTGGCGGGAAACGCCGTCATTGCTTTCCAGGGACTGTAGAACCACCCCTGAACACCGTTCACCCACGTTTGGTACCACATGCCTCCCGAGTCGAGTTGCGTTTTGCTCACGGCCACGGTTTGGCCGTGGAATAGTCGGGCAGCATCGTTGCCGATGTTGGTTGTGCCCTGCCCGAGTACCGGGTCGGTGATCAGTGGTGCATTGCTTCGAGCCTCGGTATGCAGGTACACGAAATTTACAGACTGCAAGCCATCCTGCACGCACGATTGCGTTTCAGGAAAGCAGCCCGTTACCTGTTCTTTGTGCAGCGGCCACACGGGCGCCACGGTAACCAGGCCGCTACCAAGCGAGCCCGATGGCAATACTGGAGCACCCACGAGCGCCATGTACTGCTGCCAGTTCCAGAACGGTCCCGGGTCAACGTGCATCTTCGAAACATCTGCAGCCCGAACGGCTGGCATATTGTCGTGACCGACAATGTGCGCCCGGTCACGTGGAATGTCGTACTTGCCGGTTAGGTACCGGACGAGCTGTGAACTCGCATAGTATATCGCTGGTTTGTACGAACCGCTGTCGGCTGCCTCGCCAACATGTTCAACGCCGATCGAATGCGAGTTATACCACCAGT
>DATHGD010000007.1:0-5780 GCA_035317765.1 Saccharimonadales bacterium (SeqCode)
CCGATATTGTATCGTTTATTTATCGCCCGGGCTACTACGAACCCGATAATCCCGAGTTTGAAAATATCACCGACTTGATTATCGCCAAACACCGTAACGGTCCTGTCGGCAAAGTTCAGCTTTACTTCCACCCCGAGCGCCTGCGATTTATGTCGCTTGATACCAAGCACGAGTAATAATCGTGATATAATCGTAAGTAATTTATGGGTAAACAAATAACTGAATACTTACTTTATCGCTGGCGTTATCTGCTGGGATATGGGGTTATTGCGATAAGTCTTATCGGGCTGCTTATCGTAGCCGGAGTGTTTATTCCCGGTGCCCTTACCCAGGCCGAAATGAACTCTGTTGTTATGAGCAAAGCTATTTCATTTTCGCTGGATTCATTCGATGTCAACAGTATAATAAATTTGCCGTACCATCTGTTGCAGCGTGCCAGCCTTGACCTGTTTGGCGTGTCGCTTCTTAGCATAAAACTTCCGTCACTTCTTTTAGGCTTTCTATCGGCTCTTGGAATGCTCATGCTGCTGAGAATGTGGTTCAAGCAAAACGTTGCAGTACTCACGGCGATTTTAGTTATTACAACCGGACAGTTCTTGTTTATTGCACAAAGCGGCAGCCCCAGCATTATGTACGTGTTCTGTTCAATCTGGCTACTTGTTTCGGCAATGATGATATCAAGGCGAGCAAAGTTTTCAGGACTCTGGAAAATCGTTCTTTTCAGCCTTTCTGCCATTAGTTTATAGACGCCGCTTAGCCCGTATGTGCTCATTGCGCTTCTTAGTGCCGTCATACTCCACCCGCACCTGCGCTACCTGGTGCGCCAGCTTTCAAAAGTAAAAATACTGGCAGCAGGCCTTCTGGCGCTCGTTATTGTTGCACCCCTTATGTACGTGACTATCCGTCACCCCGACCTTGGGCTACGACTACTGGGCGTACCGACCGAGTGGCCAAACCTGCAGGCAAACGCCGTCTTGTTACTTGAGCAGTATTTTAACTTTACATCGTCTAACAACATGATTCCAATGAATCCAGTATACGGTTTAGGGCCGATGATTCTTATAGCGCTTGGCATTTACCGTCTATTTACCACCAAGTACACCGCCCGCAGTTATATTATTAGCGCCTGGGCCATTTTACTGACGCCAGTCCTGCTCATCAATCCGCGGTTTACAAGCATTACTTTTGTTCCTGGGCTATTACTTATGGCGATGGGAATCAATACGCTGCTTTCGTTTTGGTATAAGCTTTTCCCACGTAATCCCTACGCCCGGCTTGCAGGGTTAGTGCCCCTGGCAGTACTGCTAGGCGGTATGGTGCTTTCAGGGATCGACCGTTACGCGTACGGCTATTTATACAACCCTGAAACCAGATCGAACTTTTCAAATGACTTGCGGCTTGTGAACAAACAACTACGCCAAGAAAAAAGCACCGTTACATTAGTGGTTAGCAAAGACGAGGCACCATTTTACGCGGTAGTTGCGCAGTATCATCCGAATGTTTCCATTGCCGAATCATTGGTGCTCGTACCGGGCGGCGTAACGCTTGTTAGCCACGATGCATACCCGGTAGCAAAACAAAACGCCATCGAACCATATCGCATTATTACCGATACAACCACCCATAACGCCGATAGATTTTATGTCTACAAAACAGAAGTAAAATAAAGTCAAATACAGGGGCGGATTATAGCCTGGCGAAAATGGGTTTTCGGGTGGTTTTTGAGAAATAGGGCTATTTTAGAACGTAGCCGAATAGGTTATACTTAGTATATGAACGGAACAAAGCTTATCGATTCCGAAAAGACAATCAAGGAGCTCCAGAAGCTTGTTGTTAAAGTAGACTACTCAGAAAGTCTAACGACAAAAAAAGCAAAGGTTGATTCTAGTAAACTATGGGAATTAGCTAAAAAAGTAGGCAAGAACCTTAATGACGATTCTCTATCCTCAACAAGCCCTGCACGACCTTAAGGATTCAACTATCTTCCTGGATACGAATGTATTTAGTATTGGTGCGCGCTGCCAGCCGCTGATTGATATGTTAGTCACCTTAAAAGCTGATCACGGCTGCTCACTAACAACAATTCCTTCTGTGCTATTTGAATTTACTAATGGGTCAAGTGACCTGCAGATATTTAACCAACGAAGAGAGTTGATGTCTGCGATTGTTGATTCTGTTAATCCTGCTAGATATATAAATAATATTGACGATTTTTCCGTAGTAATGGCGAAGATAAACGGTCAAAATAGATCATATACAGACTTCTTACTCGCAGCTGCACTCTACAGCTATAGACACGCAAAGGTATACCTACTCACTACAGACTTAAGGGCACTCCCGAAGTTCTTTGATAGAGTATCCATAATCATGGCTGAAGAGAAGAGCGGGGATGTCAAGAATTTTGGCATATATAGCTTCAATGAAGAAAGCTACCTCAAAGCTGCTCGATCAATCATCAGAGCATAGGACCGCACTTATAAGGTTTAGTCTTACTTCTCCAGTCATCCCTGTTACATCAAGAAAATTGTGTCTATAAAACTGATACGAAATAACGTATACTAGTAGAAGTAAAATATGGCGGAGGAGTGAAACTATGGCATTTGACCAAGTAAAGATGTTAAATCAGTTACGAAAAGCACAAAAAGACCTTTCAAAGGAAATCATTGAAGTTGAAGCTGGTGACGGTGCTGTTGTTGTTCAAATCAACGGTGAACTGAAAATCAAAAGTGTTAAAATCGACCCGGCGCAGGTTGACCTTGATGATATTTCAGAACTTGAACACTGGATTGAAATCGCTGTTCGCGATGGCCTGGCAAAAGCGCAGGAAGTTGCTGCCGAAAAAATGAAGCCACTCATGGGTGGACTTGGCAACCTGGGACTATAGGAAAAGGAACATACTTTGGCACAGCTACTACCAGCAGCGCTTCTTCGCGCAATTGATGAGATCGGCCGGCTTCCGGGTGTTGGCGCCCGTACCGCAGAACGCTATGCGTATTTTTTGCTGCGCAGCGACAGCCATACCGCCGATAAATTAGCGCATGCCATCGCTGAACTTCACAGGGGCGTAAAAACGTGCCCAATGACATTTGCCTTAATCGATGCCGATGAGGATATTTCGGTGCTTTATAGCGACCCATCCCGCGACAAAAAACTGGTTGCCGTTGTGGAAGAACCGCTTGATATTATAGCCCTGGAGCGTACGGGACAGTTCCATGGTACATACCACGTGCTTGGCGGAGCAATATCACCAATAGATGGCATCGGGCCCGAGCAGCTGCACATCCCAGAGTTACTTGAGCGCATTACAAGAGATGACGTTGAAGAGGTTATTATAGCTACCAACGCCAGCGTTGAGGGGGAGTCTACCGCACTTTTCTTACAGCGGCACATCCAGGACAATGGCTCTACTGTAAAAATGAGCCGCCTCGCGCGCGGTATTCCCGTAGGTGTCGACCTGGAGTATGCCGACCAAATTACCCTTACTCATGCCCTTGAAGGCCGCCGGGCATTTTAGTCAGTCATGAACATCACCTCGGTTCACCTATAACTTTCTGTTATAATAAAGCAGATGTACGACACCGCAACCCAACTTATTACCGATGCTAAAAAAATAATTGTTATTCAGGCCGAAAATCCTGACGGCGATTCACTGGGCAGCAGCCTGGCCCTTGAAGAAATCCTCAGCGACCTTGGCAAAGAAGTCGTTTTATATTGCCCGATCGATACGCCAAAATATCTCCGTTATATTAATGGATGGGATAGAGTTGTTACGGAATTTGATGCTTCGGCCGATCTTGCGATTATTGTCGATACCAGCGCCGATGTGCTTATTACCAAGGTACTCGAAACTCCCGGTGTTCGCCACTTTCTTGAAAGTCACAAAGTATTGGTTATCGACCATCATACGACAGAATCAACACTCAGTTTTGAAAATACCATGCTCGCCGAAGATGCCGTTGCCACCAGCGAAATTATTTATAAACTCGCTAGCGACAACAACTGGAATATTACTTCGCAAGCCGCCGAAAACATGTTGATTGCTATTATGTCCGACAGCTTAGGCCTGACCACGCAAAACGTAACGCCGAACAGCTTTTTTGTTGCCGGTAAACTTACCGAACTTGGGGCCAGCAACTCAACTATTGAAGCACGCCGGCGTGAATACATGAAAAAATCGCCCGAGATTCTTGCCTACAAGGGCGAATTAATCGGCCGCATTGAATATATGCTCGCGGGAAAACTGGCGCTCGTACATATTCCATGGGAAGACATTCAGGCTTATAGCGACCAATACAATCCAAGCATTCTGGTGCTTGATGAAATGCGCCTGGTTGAAGGCGTTGAACTGGGCGTAGCCATTAAAACCTACCCCGATGGCAAGGTAACCGGCAAGCTACGCGGAAATCTGCCTATTGCCGAAACGGTAGCCGGCTTCTTTGGCGGCGGTGGCCATAAATACGCTGCCGGCTTTCGCGCCTACGCCGATTACGATACAATCATCTCAGAACTCGTAACTGCAACAGATAAGGCCTTAAAAGAATATGAAGCGTAATTTTCCCCAAGCCTGTACGCCCGGCGCCTAATATCGTGGCGTCTCTCATTCGAAATATATCATTTTAATCACGAAGAGAATCTAGCATGGCATTACAACTACACAATACGCTTACAAAAAAAGTTCAACCGTTTACCTCTATTGAACCCGGCAAAGTAGCCCTGTATACCTGTGGGCCAACTGTTTACGACTATCAGCATATTGGCAACTGGACAGCCTATATTTATTGGGACACCCTCGTTCGTACACTTATTGCCAACGGCTACAACGTTGAACGCGTCATGAATATTACCGATGTTGGGCACCTTACCGGCGAAAACGAGGGCGATGCCGATACGGGCGAAGACAAACTGGAAAAAGGCGCCCGCCGCGAAGGCAAAACCGCATGGGAAGTCGCCGAAATGTACAGCGAAGACTTTCTTGCCGGCATGGAAAAGCTGGGTCTCATTATGCCAGAACACATCACCAGAGCTACCGATTTTATTCCCCAGCAGCTTGATTTGGTGCGTATTTTAAAAGAAAAAGGCTACACCTACCAAATTAATGACGGTATTTACTTTGACACCAGTAAATTTCCAACCTACGCTCAGTTTGCCAACCTCGACCTGGCCGCCCAAAAAGCCGGTGCCCGCGTTGAATTTAACCCCGAAAAACGCAACCACAGCGACTTTGCACTCTGGAAGTTTACGCCAGCAGGCCAAACACGCGACATGGAGTGGGAGACACCGATAGACTTGCTCGATAAAACCTCGCTACCCCTGTCGAGCAATTCAGACTCTATTTCCACTAAACATCTGCAGCCCGAGCCTGAGCTGACGTCAAAACCCAACTCAGACCCGGAGCGAAGCCGTTTAATGGAAATAGAGGATGAAACTGCGATCGAGTCAAAACAAGCCAAAACAATGGGCTTTCCCGGCTGGCATCTCGAATGCTCCGCCATGGCCATGAGCATCCTCGGCCCAACCATCGATATTCACACCGGCGGTATCGACCATATTCCCGTTCACCATACCAACGAAATTGCCCAATCCGAAGCCGCCAGTGGCAAAGAATTCTCCCATTTTTGGATTCACAACAATCATCTTAAGGCAAATGGCACAAAAATCAGCAAAAGCCTTGGCAATGGTTATACCTTACAAGACCTCGAAGAACGAGGCTTTACGCCGCTCGATTTCCGTATGTTTGTTTTACAGGGCCAGTACAGCAACGAAGGCAACTTTACATTCGA
>DATHGD010000008.1:0-6490 GCA_035317765.1 Saccharimonadales bacterium (SeqCode)
GTCATCGCCCACGACCAACACGTTTGGCCGGCCGTTATTAATTTCGTTATTGGTCAGATTATACAAAATACGCATTTGCGCCATGTTGGTATCCTGAAACTCGTCTACCATAATGTACTGGTATTTTTCCTGCAGGTTAAACCGAAGCTCGGGAAATACTTCCATGGCATGAACGACACGTAAAATCATATCGTCAAAATCGTACAGCTCGGCCTCTTGCATGCGTGCCAGGTACTGGTAATACACGTAACTCACGGCGCGTAGCTTTTTTGCACGCTCGCGGGCTTTAAATACAAATTCCCCTGTTTCGTCTTTTTTCAGCCAGTTGTTTCGCCAGGCTGTTATTGGTTTGGTCGAGTTGGTTTCCTCCGCCTCGTTAACGGCTGCCTCGGCGCTATCGGCAAAAACACGGGCGAGCGGCACAATACCGGGCAGTGCAATTTCTTCTTCGTTTTTGCGGGCAAGCTCAACAAGCGGCGCCAGCTGCGAGGCGGTTGTTTTTGTTAGTCGCTCCGCAAAAAGCGAAGCTAGTTTTGGTTCAAGCACTTCAATAGTGACGTCATTGGCATCGAGCACCTTCAGCAGTTCATCACTGGTAAGGCCGCTCTTTTTCAGTTCTGAAATAACCTGCAATGTGTCCTTAAGGTGCGTATAGTCGCCGTTCATTTTGCCCGAAAGCGGGTTGCTGTATTCCAGCTCATCGAAAATTTTGCGCAAAAGTTCGTAGCAGCTCAGCGCATCGGCTGCACGAAAATCGGCTCCATGGTAAAAAAACTCGCTGTTTTGGTTAATAATTTCCGTACCAAAACTGTGAAAGGTGTGAATAGCTACTTTGTAAGCATCGGCACCAATAATTTCGGTGAGGCGGCGGCGCCTGGCGGCTGCTCCGCTTTCGGTAAATGTAAGGCAAAGAATAGTACCGGGTAACGTGTCGGTATTTTTCAAAATGTTGGCTGTGCGCATGCTTAGCAGCTCGGTCTTGCCCGTTCCTGGCCCGGCAATAACCATCACCGGGCCGTCAATGGTATCGACCGCTTGTTTTTGAGCGGCATTGAGTTTTTTGTAGCGCGAATTAAAATCCATTACTACTTATTGTACGTCAAAAAAGCAAAATGCCCACCGATCATTCGGCGGGCATTTTGCTCGAGCCGTTGATCGATGGGCTAGCGCCGCAACATGCGCCGTATGCGCCTAAGGACGCCTTCATCATTGATTGTGGTTTTGCTGCTAATGTGTACGGGTCCACTCGAGCAGACGGAGCCAACAGAGTTTCCTGGCATATCGACACCATTTTCTACGGTGTCTGTAACCCACGTATGGGTCTTGCCGTTGACTGTCAACGTAGTCTTAGCTTCTACTCTGCGTTTACGCATCAGATTCCAATCTATGAGACTCTACTATTATATTATAGCATATACACGTTCAAAAGTCCATGTAGGGCGGTAATCTGTGGTATGATATAAACAGTTATGAACGATGAAATCTACGATGATGTTACCCTTGAGCGAATAGCCAAAGAGCGCTTTGGCATGGACGTTGTTATTTCACAGGTAATCGTTCGCGGCGTAGAAGTAAGCCGTACTGCAACTGCAACGGTATTTCTTACTAAAAAGAAGCAGCTGATTGTATATGTAAACGGTCATTCAAAGTTGCTTCTTGGCGATGTAAAAAAGATAATTTCGCGCATGGGGCTAAAAGCCGAATTGTATTTGCCGCCAAAAGGCCGGCCCGACTATTTTGATGCCATCGGACGCGAAAAATTCCGCGATGTCTTTCCGGGGCGCGGTCATATTAGCAGCGATGATATTATATTTTATCGTACGCTTGCACCCTACAACCCTGCCCTTGTGCTTATCAGCGAAGTGAAAAACGGCGAGATTTATCGCTATGATAGCGACTCCAGCGGCGGCTGGCGCGTGGCAGTAAAGTTTACCTACCGGCGTATTAAAACCAGCTAAATCTTATGGGTGATGTCGGCTTACAATGGTAATAAGACCGCTGTTTTCTTTGTTGTATTTAAGCGTGTATTGATCGCAGCCACCGGTAAGGCTCGACTGGCAGTTCGCATTATTTAAGGTGTCGGTCGCAATGTAGGAAATACTGTCGCCTGTTGGTGTAGCAGCCGAATTAAGCGAATTGGTGACACTGCTTGCGGCTTGCGGCATTTTAAGGTCACTTGCATTTACTCCTAAAATGCCAGCCACAACGGTACCGGTATTGCCGGCAAAATCATTAACAATACTGCGTTCAGACGGATATTCACCGTTTTTCATGAAGTATTTTTCGAGTCCTTCTACAATAACGGTGACGTTTCCCTCGCGTGTTTTGTCACGCGAATCGGCCTGAACTTTACCGTAGCTAACAAGAGTAATGGTAGCAAGAATCGCAATGACGATGACAACAATTGTTACCTCGACAATAGTAAAACCGCTTGTTCTTTTCATACTGCCTTTAGTGTATAGGAGGAGGGCCTCGCGTGGCAAGGCTAATCTTAAGTGTCACTAGGCAGCCGCTTGGTGTAAGGCGACAATGCCTCCTCACCGCGGGTGGTATTCGGTGGGGCAGCACCCAAAATTGTTTTTATTGTAACCAAATAAAAAAATCTTAGGGGCAAACCGGATGACAGGACCCGAGGGAGGAGGCATTGACCCAAATAAGATGGCTTAGCTAGGGGTCCACGGTGAGCAGGCATTGCCGCCATATTAAGTAAAGATTATTTTTTCAAATCAAGCACAACAAGGTGTTCAATGTGTGGTGTTCGTGGGAAAAAGTTGTAGCCGCGGTGTGCGCGGATGCCGTAACTTTCGGCCAGCAGCGCCACATCACGAGCCTGGGTAACCGGGTTGCAGCTAAGATAGATAATACGGGCTGGTTTTGCCTCGAGTAGTTTTTTGGTTACGTCCTCATGCAAGCCGGCACGAGGCGGGTCAACTACAATAGTGGCCTCTGCGGAAATATGCTCAAGCACCTGCTCACTAGGCGCCAAAATCGCTTTGGCGGCCTTTTCGCGTTCCAGGGCGGTAATGTTACGCTGCATTTCGCGGACGGCGTGCTCGTTGATTTCAACCATGGTGACGTTGTCGCCGCCAATAGTGAGGCCAATGGTACCTACGCCGCTATAGAGGTCGACAACAGGCTTACCAGGCTCGATCCACTCTTTCATGTCAAGCAAGGCCTGCTCGTATACAGGGATATTAATCTGGAAAAATCCTTCAACGGCATAAGTAAATGGCACATCAAGAATAGTATCGGTCAATGTAGTTGTGCCCCAGGCCTGCATGCGGTGCGTA
The DNA here is from genome assembly GCA_035317765.1 of Saccharimonadales bacterium (SeqCode). Lineage (GTDB taxonomy): Bacteria > Patescibacteriota > Saccharimonadia > Saccharimonadales > Saccharimonadaceae > DATHGD01. The sequence continues at coordinate 3,291 of DATHGD010000008.1, forward strand.
ATGACACTGGCCGGGCTTTTTGGGTTGCTGAAAATAAGTTCAAATCCGGCAACTTCAAGCAGCGACAGCTCTTCCGTGTTCAATACAGGAAAATCTTCATCTTTTACATACAGTTGAACGACCGTACTTCCCTCTTTGTTGCAGCGAATAATAACGGTTTTAAGCATGTAGGCCTGAATACCCTCGCGCCGGCGCAGCACATCGCGAATAGCGTGTGCGGCTTGGTTGATGGCAGGGTTGGCAAGGCTGGTGCCATCTACCGGGATTTTACCATGAGTTCCCCGCCTGAAAAAAGCAAGGTCAAGCTGGTTTGCCTCTTTATCCCACCACCAGCTGAATTCAATTTTATTGCGATATTCGTATTCATGGCCATCGGTGTAGACGTCTATTGGCTCGGGTACTACAATGTCGTGCAGCTCAAACGCCTCTTCAATCAGGGCCGATTTATAGTGTTGCTCGGCTTCAAACGTCATGATTTGCCACGGGCTGGTCGAAAGGTAGCTGTCTGGGTCAACCGGCGAAATACGCTCGCTACTTGGCTCAATCACCTCTGTTACAACACCTTCAATAAAGTTCGATTTCTTTTTGGTCATTTGCAGTATAACCTTTTCGCCGGGCAGTCCGCCCCATGCAAAGGCTTTTTTGCCGTAGTCTAGCTGGCCGAGGGCCTGGCCGCCGCCGACTATTTTATCGAGGGTAACTGTGGTGGTAGATAATGTCTTCATTGTCCCTATTATAAGGGGTGGAGGCAATATATGAAAGCGCTACTGGAATTACATCGAGCGTTGCGGCTTGCTCTTTTTTGTCCGTAGTATCAACAGTGCCGTCAGGCTAAAAGTGGCTATAGCAATAATCAGGCTCATGGCAACAACCGTGGGCCAGCCACTTTGTACAGGGTTAATGAACGGATACGGGTACCACTGGGTAAACCCTCCGCGAATAAGGCTGTAAACAAGGTAAAGGGCTGGGAACGCAAACCATAGCGCGGCGCGTTTGAACAAAATATATTCTTTTGGTGGAAAAATAAGCCAATCGGCCAGTATGACAGCCGGCATAACGTAGTGAAGAACGATATTGACCCACGGAATCGTTGTCTGCAGCGATACTTCGTTGCCCGAAAGCAACATGGCGTAAATGATTCCGGTCATTGTCATATACAGAGTAATTGCGCCTCGTAAAAAAGCAAATTGCTTGCTTGGAGTGCGGGCAATAATTTCGTATGCGCCTAGCACAAGCAGCATGATTGCTGCAAGAATATTGCTTTCGATTGTAAAAAAGCTGAAAAAGTTAATGAGGCTACGCCCCTTTTCAATGCTATCGAGCAGTTGCACGACTATAGCGGCCGTGGCCAGCAGGCCAAGTGTAATCCGGGCAGTTCCAAGTAGCTTATGTTTTTGCATACTATGATTGTAGCGCAAATTACGTCAAGCATCAAAGATCTGATCGCTATAACACGTATTGCAAACGATATTCGGCGAAGCAAACCAGGTGACGGCCTCAAGAAGGTTTTGAGGCTCAGTGCCAAATAATTCAAGAAAAACAAACAAATAACGTGAGATAAGTTAATTTTTATTTAATATTTTTTGTGTATTATTAAAACAACTATAAGCGGATGTAGCGATAGTATTATGAAATTACTTCTTATTGAAGACAATCAGAAGTTTATAGAGCGTATCAAAGACCAGCTCGACAAGTTTTACCTCATTGACGTTGCAACAACAGGCGGTGAAGGGATTATTAAGGCCCTCGCTTCGGAGTACGAGGTTATCATCCTGGATATTGGACTTCCCGACATTTCGGGGGTCGTTGTTTGTCAACGGTTGAGACAGGCGCGCATGAACGCGCCTATTTTGATACTTACCCGGCTTACCAGCATGAGTTTGCGGGTAAAGTTACTTGATATGGGGGCCGATGATTACCTTACGAAGCCATTTGACGGCGAAGAGCTTCGGGCTCGAGTGACCGCGCTTGCACGGCGCCAGCATTTGACGTATATTTCGCCGGTTCTTACATTTTGCGACCTGGTAATCGATATTCAGCAACGCAAGGTGTATCGGTCGGGTATTCACGTCCCCCTTCGGCGCAAAGAATTTGATATACTGGCCTACCTGGTTAACAACAGAGGAAGAGTCCTTACCCGCGAAATGATACTTACCCATGCCTGGGGAGCGGGTAAAACGTGCTGGAGCAGTACGGTTGATGTTCACATTAAACATCTTCGGGACAAAATCGACCGGCCGTTTTCGTTTCCACTTATTAAAACGGCTTACGGAATCGGCTATCAGATTGATGCAATGAAGTAGCGAAATAGCGCCCGCCCGCATTATGCACTATGGCAATTTACGATTACAATAAAAGTATGAATCTGAAAAAAGCACTGATGCTGGGTGTCGGCCTCGTTATTATAGGAGCCCTGTCTTATAGCTACGTCTCTTTTCATGCCAAGCCCAAAGTATCTTTTTCAAACTGCAGTACCGGTCGCCCGGCTCATTCGTTGCTTGCAAAAAGCAGCCTTTCTTCCCTGCGCGCACTTGCCGAATATGAAGCAGTTTGCCACGGTGCAGTCACTGACACGCTCATGACGTTTGCTGCTATGCCAACAACACAGGTTGAGGCCCGGCAATCTGCCAAGCTGGTTGCCACAACGCTTAAGCAGTTTGCCGCTCAAAAAATTACGCCGCTTGTTGTGTTTGAGCCAAGCTCGGTGCAGCCAACCATCCTTGCCGAAATAAAAAGCGGCATATACGACACCGTGCTCGAAGACTATTATGCCGCCTTGAAGGTCGAGGGTATCACCGATGCGCAAATGGGCACCTGGGTGCTGTTTCCCGAAGCAAATACCCCTGCGTGGCACACCACTCACCCCAATGATTTTGCGGCCAACGTGCGTAAAGTTGCCAGTTTGCAAAAACAGGTCTTTCCGGCAAGTAAAGTGAGTATTTTACTTAACAGCCGAACGTATCCCGATGACGACAAGGCGTGGAATCATGGTAAGTTACAGAGCTTAGTTCCCTATGTTGCCGATTTGCCAAAAGGTCTGGTAGATAGCTTTGGCTACCAGGGCTTTCCATCGGCCTCGGCGGCTGATGCTTCTGTAGCGTATAGCCAGCTTGAAGCCCCGGACTTTTTACCGGCTCGCCTTGCCATCGAAGCTGCTAAAAAGATGGCAGTTAAACGCATATGGCTTAATACTGGTACGT
>DATHGD010000009.1:0-2169 GCA_035317765.1 Saccharimonadales bacterium (SeqCode)
TAATTGACTCGTGAATGACTGCCTTTGCTTCTGCCACATCACCCCAACTTTGTACAATGGTCGTACCTGGTTTTTTGAGGTCTTTGTAGTGATTAAAGTGAAATTCAATTTGCTCAATAAGTCGTTTTGGAAGATCGGCAAGCGAATTAATAGCGTTACCTGTATTACGATCATCTACCGGCACGGCAACAACTTTGTCGTCAACTTCGCCGTCATCTTGGAACTTCATAACACCAATAACTTTTGCTTCCAAAAAAATACCAGTAGGCAGCGGCTCATCGGTAATAAGCAGGACGTCAAGTTCGTCACCGTCTTCATCAAGTGTTTGAGGGATAAAGCCATAGTTGGTAGGTTTTGCAAAAATAGCCGGCTCAACGCGGTCGAGCTGCATAACTGCCAGTTCACGATTCCATTCGATTTTATGTGAGCTTCCGGTAGGAATTTCAATGACAACGTTAATTGTACCTTCATCGATATTACCGGGAGTAAGAATTGTATTAAAATCAGCCATAAGTGTCTCCGTTATTTAACTGTTTTCATTGTACCAAATTTGCTATACTAAACCTAGTTATGTTAGTTATCGGACACCGTGGGGCAGCTGGTCTGGCACGCGAGAATAGTATGGATGCCCTGCGTGCCGGTATAGAAGCTGGTGCCGACATCCTTGAATTTGACGTACGCCTTACTAAAGATAAAATCCCGGTCGTAGTACATGATTTTCACACGCTTCGCACTCATCATGACATGTCTATTATCTCCCGCCTCACTCTCGAAGAGCTACGCAAACGTACAAAAGATCAGCCTATTTTTTCACTGGCACAAGTATTGGATGAGTTTTTTGGTGTCATTTTACTTAATATCGAGCTAAAGGGCCGGGGCAGCGGAAGAATCGTTGCCGAACTTATAAAAAAATCGTACATACGAGCGCCTAAAGATTGGGATAACGTTCTATTATCATCGTTTAAAGGCGGCGAGCTGGCGGCAGTCCGCCATGTAAGCGAGCTGGCAAATCTGGCGCTGCTTCATAGCGAAAACCCCTTCCTTTTCATTGCCTACCACCGTAAACTACGGCTGTCGGCCGTTGGGTTTCATCGTCTTTATATTAACCGGTTTGCCCTGGAAATTGCTAAGCGCACCCATCTTTTTATCTACGCCTACACCGTTAACAGGCCGCACACCGCCCTTATGCTGGCACAACAACATATTGACGGCATCGTAACTGACACCCCAAATACAATTTTAAGCGAAATTAAAAAACACGCCGTGTAAGTTACAGAGCGAGTTTCTGTCCGTCAAGGTACTCACGAATAGACAAAGCAGCTGTAGCGCCTTCACCAACCGCACTGGCAATTTGCATAGTTGCGTGGCTTCGCACATCGCCGCTGGCAAATACTCCAGACACGTTGGTAGATAAATGTCTATCAGTCTTTATTAACCCTAGCTCATCAAGCTCAACGCCGCTACCTTTGAGAAATTGCGTATTCGGTTTTAAGCCAACAAACACAAAGACACCGTCTGTTTCTATCGAATCGTCACTGCCGGATCTTACGACTTTTACCGATGTTATCTTATTGTCCGTGGCAGTAATTTCGCTCGCTGTCGTGCCAAGATGAACGGTAATTTTTCCAGCGTCTATATATGGCTGCAACTGGTGTTGCAATACTTCACTTGCCTTAATAGTACTACGAACAAGCAGGTCAATATGCGAAGCATAACGGGTAAGGAAAATTGCTTCCTGAATAGCCGAGTTGCCGCCGCCTACCACTACGAGTTTTTTTTCGCGATAAAAGGCACCGTCACACGTTGCGCAGTAGTGAACACCGCGTCCATAGTATTCTTTTTCACCGGGTATACCAAGCTGATTATAGTCGCTTCCTGTAGCAATCAATACGGCGCGGGCTTTTACCTCAACGTCATCGACAACCACGACTTTATGGTCACCTTCATCACGCAGGGATGACACATCGCCAAATTCAATTTCGGCGCCAAAACGCTCAGCCTGTTTTTGTAGTTGTTCGGCAAGAACAAGCCCCTGAATACCATCAGGAAAACCAGGATAATTATCAACCTGATCGGTAATTGCCGCAAGGCCTCCTACCACACCTTTTTCATACAGTACGGTGTCAATATCTTCACGCGTTGTATATACGGCTGCCGCAAGCGCACTCG
>DATHGD010000010.1:0-5736 GCA_035317765.1 Saccharimonadales bacterium (SeqCode)
ACCGGTGTGCTGTATGGCTGGGGTGATAACAGCGGTAATCAACTTGGTGACAATGCGCTTGGTGTTACTGTTTCAAAACCAATAAAAGTTGTTCTTCCTGATGGAGTATTGAAAGCTCGAAAGGTATTTAACTCGGGCCAAGGGGCAAGTATTTTGTGTATTATTGGGACGAATAGTACGCTTGGTGATCAGGCGTACTGTCGAGGCAGCGGCGGACTTGGCGGCGCAACCTGGCAACGCTTTGGATTAAGCGGAAGCCTTACTGCAACAGATATGGTAGTAAATGGGTATAGTGGTGACGGAGCGTGCGTGCTCGCGTCAGATGCTCAGGTGTATTGCGCGGGAACCAATGATAGTGGTGGTACGGGAAATGGCGTGGCAAATGCAAATGCGCCTCCTATGAGTGCACCTACTAAATTTCGGCTTGACCTTGCAAATCCTGGTCCCGTATCGGGTTCGGCTGCTTCGCTGACGGTGAAAAAGGTATTTAGCCAAGACCGACACACCTGCGTTATCGCATCCGATGACCAAGCTTATTGCGCGGGGGACAATAACTATGGACAGCTTGGACAAGGAACCCTTACAACTAATGTATGGATTGGAAAATCAATTCCAGGCCGTGCGCTCATCCCAGGTGCTCCTGCGGTTACTGATATTCGACTTACGTATCACGGTGCCCAAGAAGGCATTTGGTTCCAGAGTGCGGTTGGAGATATATATATGTCGGGGCATGACGGCCAGGGGACAGCGGCTGACGACCCTGCTAACATAGGATGTCCGAATGGTGCGTTAGTTAACTGCTATCCTACTCCGCGAAGGATAACTGGCGGTGTGTATAGTCAAATGTTTAGTATTGGTGAACAAGGGGGTGATAAGCATAGTGTTTGTGTTATTCAAGATGGTGTTATTGCTGCCAACTTGAGCGGTCTATACTGTATAGGCGCAAACGGCTATGGTCAAATTGGTAACAGTGCCTGCTCGTCGAGTGCCGTAACTGGCTGGTATGGTACGGTACCTATGGCTAACCAGCGGGCCCTCACTCCAATTAATATTGAGGCAGACTATCAGATGAATTCTTTAATGGTGATTACCGATCTTGGCGATGTCTATGCGGCTGGTGACAATACCTACGGCAAGCTTGGCCGAGGTACCTCGGGAGTCGCCTGTAACAGCACGTATGCAAAGGTTCTGCTACCGGCTGGGGTAAAGGCAACAGCGCTTGCCAATGGTGATGAATACACGGCATTTATTTTAGGTGACAACGGAAGAGTCTACTCGATGGGTCGTAATAACAACGGCCAATTGGGTGATGGCACAACAATTGACCGTTCAACGCCGGTTGAGGTGCAAATCCCCCGTCAGGAAACCGTTTATTAGCTGGTATGAGCAATACTGGCAGTAACTGCCTTTACGACCGACTGAGGATTCCATAGCCAGTAGCTGGCAGCTTTTGTGGCAACAGTTCCCCGCCAGATAGCCATAGGATTCTCCCAGAGAGTGGTAGTGACGTCTCCCCCACTGGCGATAACCAAGTAGTCTTTGTGGAGCACGGCAATTGAAACCGGGTAGGTAATGGTAAATTTGTGTACGGCCTCAACCAAGGTGGTCAGCTGCATGCTGAACGTAAGAATTTTTGGATAGTACACGCTTTGAAATAGCTTTTGCAGTTGGGCGAACGACACCACCAGTAGCGTATGAGGTCGCTCCACAATGGCCGCCGAACTGTTTTTTATGAGGTCAACCGCGTCACGCGTGACAGTAAGAGGGCCGGTGTAGTCTTGTATAAAACGCTCGTATAAAATCGCTGTTTCGCTGTTTCGTCCTGCATCGCCCATGAGCAGAATTTCGTTTGCCCATTCGCCTAGGGCATTCATTTCAGCTGCAGCATCTTTTGCCAAGCTTCCAGATGGGTTGGTGGCGCCAAAAATGGTATCGGTAATGGTGGTGGGAATGGTTTTTCGCAGGACGTCCGGTAGCAGTACACGCACTTCACCCACCCCTGTTTTAAGGGCGGTGCTGTAGCCTTCGGCAATACCGGCAAACCCCAGCTTGTTGCCGCCAATAATGCCTAGTTTTCCAGCTTGGGACCGTTGTTCTGGCTTGCTCCATTCGATATCGGGAAATAACGGCTTATCGGGTGTCTGCTTTGACCAATAGGTATGTTCCATTGTCGTTTTGCTCCAATTCATAGATCATATTTTTTCGTTCAATAACAATATTCCATCCGTTTGCCCTCGCGGCTTCAAATAATTCATCGTTGGGGTTAAATGCAATCGGACGCTCAACAAGTTTAAGCATTGCGGCGTCACTCAGCGAGTCGCCTACGGCAACGCTCCTCTGCCACGAAAGATTGTGTTCGCGTACGATATTTTTTAGAATAGTTCCTTTTTGCAGAATGAGTAATTTGTTTCCTGGGATAGTACCAGTATATACTCCTTCTTTTTGCTCGTGCATTTGACCCAGGGCAATATCAAACTTCCATAGTTTGGCAAAACGTTGCACTATTTCATCTTGTGAGCCGGAAATCGCAATAAGCGTGTACCCCTCTTTGCGCAGCTGGTCAATAAGACCACGGGTATAGGCATATACGCGTGCACCCGATCGTGCTAACACTGTGTCGGCGGCTGTCGCTAAACTACTTGCTTTTAAGCCGTTAAGGTGCGGAAAGAACGCATCCACTACAGCGAGCTCATAATCGTGAAACGAATGACGATGAGCACGGTTGCGCCACTCGTCCATTTTCGCGTCAACAGATTTTCGGACACTTTGGGGGATGTCGCCGCTTTCAATTAATTCAAAGACGATCTCGCTGAATAATTGCCAGCGAAAAAGTGTCCCATCTATATCGAATACGGCAAATTTACGCTGTGGCTGACTCATTAGTAAAATGCTCCACTTCTTGTACGTTGTACGTTAGCATATTGTCTTGCTCATCGAAGGTAAATGTACCGAAAATCTTTTTGCCAGCAAGTACCTGTGGTATCCAGAATTCATCATCTTGCCACATGGTGCTGTAGGGGATATCCTTTACATTGAACCACTCGGGCGCCATCTCTTCAGTTTCAACCGGCTCGCCTTCCCACGCATCGCATAGATAGGCGTGGACGTACATGCGCCACGGGTTTTCGCTCGTTTTTTGCGTAAAGTCGTGCTCGGCCACTTTCCAGTAATGCTGTGGCGTCACTTCTATTTCTTCCTGGCATTCGCGAATAAGTGCTTGTTCAATGGTTTCACCGGGGTCGATTTTGCCGCCAACGCCATTGTAGCGATCGGCCCCAAAGCCGCGCTTTTTCATGGCAAGCAAAATTTCATTGTTTCGTCTTAAAAACAGCAACGTACATACTTTTTCGGTCATTTCATCTCCTCTATCTGTTGTAGCATAGCACGAACGTACTTGCGGCCTTTGGTATCGGCCTTCTTATTGTATTTTACGCTATCAATGATTTTTTGTGCAGTTTCATGCTGACCGCCGGGCGAATTATAAACGTGAGTGACGGCGTATGAATGATCGACTAAGGCCCAGTTGAGGCTCGTTTCGGCTTCGGCAAGCCGTTTTTTGCGCTCAATGCTCCTGCGGTTAGGATAGCGCTCATCGAACCATTTTTGCCACGCCGGGGGCTCAGTGGCAAGGTAGAATACGTACACTTTTTTAAACCCAACGTTCCAAAAATATGCGATGCTTTCGGGTAACGCTTCGAGCATATTATACCGAGAAGAAAACATATCAAGAGCAGTAGAATAAATGATATTGGTTGTTGGATGAATGACATAGTTAACGAACGTATGCTTCTGAATGCACTGCAAAGATTCTGCGAGGTTTACGTAGCGAATAAAGCGAGGGTCATCCCTGGCTTCTGGCTGGCGAGTAACGATACTGCCAGTACGACCAAAGTCGCTATCGAGCTCCTCAACGATAGCGAGTGTGCTACTTTTGCCTATTCCTGCCGGCCCCATTATCAAAACGAGCGTTTTATCGTGAAGCTGCCTTTTAATAGTTGCATTTGGCTCATAGGAACTATGGTGCTGCTGGGCGAGTAAAAGCTGTTCTTCTTGTGCGTTTGATATTGTAGAAATAGTTTAGGCCTCTATTGTAATGCTTACCGGGCAATGGTCTGAACCCATCACGCTGCTATGAATTGCCGCTTCTTTAACCATACTTTTGGCATTTTCGCTGGCCAGAAAGTAGTCGATACGCCAGCCAACGTTGCGCTCACGGGCGTTTGCCCAGTGTGTCCACCAGGTGTAGTTACCGCCTTCTTTGTTGAACATGCGAAACGTATCGCTAAAGCCGGCCGCTAGCATTTTGTCAAAGCCTTCCCGTTCTTCAAGCGTAAAGCCATGTTTGCCCATGTTTGGCTTGGGGTTGGCAAGGTCGATTTCAGTATGTGCCACATTAAGGTCGCCGCAAAAGAATACCGGCTTTTTTTCAGCCCGTCTTGAAACATATTGCAAAAATGCCGGATCCCATTTTTCGTGGCGCAGTGCCAGTCGCGACAGATCGCCTTTGCTGTTGGGTGTATACACCGTTACAAGATAAAACTTTTCGAACTCTAGGGTAATAACACGGCCCTCATTCGAGGGGTTACCATAGCTGTCACTGTCTAGCTTGTACTCAGTAATAACCGCTTCGGGGAGACCGTACGATACGCTTACCGGAGAGATTTTTGTCCAGATTGCCGTACCGGAATAACCTTTTTTCTCAGCTGAGCTCCAAAATTTTTCATATTCGGGAAATGCTAAATCTAACTGAGTTTCGTGGGCTTTTGTTTCTTGCAGGCACACAACATCGGGCTGTTCTTTTGTAATAAATTCTGCCAGTGCGCCCTTTTTATCAACGGCGCGGATTCCATTCACGTTCCAGGAGTAGATCTTCATTCTATTTAGTATAAATTAACTTTGATAATAACGCACATTTTACTCGTATATTGCCGACTTGTTTAATAGGGAGAGATAGTATACTATAGCGCTTGTCTTTGTCTTATTCGATATGCACAAGGAGAAGAAGCTCATGGATGCTCGACTTTGGCTAGACGCGGAAAGTGTCGAGTCTTTGACGGAGGTTGTTTTGAGGGGAATCCCCGAAGCTGTTGCTGGATCTTTCCCGCTGAAGGAGCCGCTACGACTCTGTGTTATGTATCGGGGCGGGCCAGATAGCGATGCCACTTCAAGCGGCGAAGAGTTCGGCCACCTAGACTTGGAAAAAGGAGTGAGTATCTACGTTCCGTATCCTGAACGGGAGTGGCCTCAGCCCGTGTATCTGGTTCCAGGTCCTCTCTGGGTGCATGTACTGCCCGTAGGAGATGGCATGTTTTATGTCGGTGATGCACAGGCGTATATCAGCAAGAAGATCAACTAATCCATGAGCAATCCCGTCACAGCCAGTGGCGGGATATGCTATATTCGCTGCTTTATCGCTTGTTGGCTGTCACGTTCCTGGTCGCGCCGCTTAAGCGTTTCGCGCTTGTCGTAGTTTTTCTTGCCCTTACCAAGCGCAATCACGATTTTAATAAATTTTCCGGTGGTTAAAAGTTTTGTCGGAACAATCGTTTGCCCTTGTTTTTTACTGCTCGCCAGCGTGTCGATTTGTTTGCGGCTGGCCAGCAGCTTACGCGGTTCGGTGTCAATGGTGCGCGCGCTCGGATCACCCTTTTGATTCAGCTTAATACTAAAGCTGGTGTTGTTAAGCCACAGTTCGTTGTTTCGGATAGTTACAAACGAGCCTTTTAGCTGTACGTG
>DATHGD010000011.1:0-3936 GCA_035317765.1 Saccharimonadales bacterium (SeqCode)
AAGCAATATTAGTATTCATTATAGCACTATTTTTATTCGTACCACATGTATTTTTCTGACACACACATTACGTATTTATACGTTGATGGCAGAGTGCAGTAGGGCGAGGTGGAAGTCTTTAACCTGAGCGATGGATAAGTGCGAAATGTGTGTGATATAATTGCCACAATAATAACAGATAGGAGACAGGAATGACGCTTTCCGAAGAACTACAGTGGCGTGGGTTCACCAACCAAACAACACTGAAAGACACTACTGAACTTGACCAGGCGCCTCTTTCTTTCTATTTTGGTGTCGATCCAAGCAGCGACAGCATGACCATTGGCAACCTGGCTGCGGCTATGATGGTACGTCATTTTATTGATTACGGTCACAAAGCGTTCCTGCTGGTGGGCGGCGCAACGGGTATGATTGGCGACCCAGATGGCAAAGCCGATGAACGAAACCTCAAAACACTCGCTGAAATAGCAAAAAATAAAGCTGGTATAGCGGCACAATACGAACGTGTCTTTAGCGATAAAGATTTTACGGTCGTTGATAATTACGATTGGTTTTCCGGCATCGGGTATCTTGATTTTCTGCGTAACGTTGGCAAGCACGTGCCCATGAGTCAGATGCTTGGCCGCGACTTTGTGCAATCACGCCTAGGTGAGTCTGGGGCTGGCATAAGTTACGCCGAGTTTAGCTACGCGCTTATTCAGGGCTACGATTTCGTTCATTTATTCCGCGAACATGGTGTTACCTTGCAGCTATGTGGTGCTGATCAATGGGGCAACTCTATTGCCGGTGTTGACCTTATTCGCCGGATTGAAGGCGGTGAGGCGCATGTGTATTCAACACCGCTTGTCATCAACAAGGCAACCGGCGTTAAGTTTGGTAAAAGCGAAGGCGGAGCCATTTGGCTTGACGCTGAAAAAACCAGCGTATATAAGTTTTACCAGTTTTGGTTGAACGTTGATGATGCCGGCGTAATTGACTATGCCAAAATATACACGCTGCTATCAAAAGAAGAAATTGAGCACCTGGCTGACGAACACCAACAGAATCCTGGTGCGCGGGTTGCCCAGAAGGCCCTGGCACGTGAAGTAACTACGCTCGTACATGGTAAAGAACGCACCGAAAGCGTCATGCGCGTCACTGATGTATTGTTTGGTGCTGCCGATTTTAGCGAACTCGAGAGCGAAGATCTTGATATGCTGTCGCGTGAAATTCCTACTGTCGATGCAGGCAAGAGTTTGATTGAAACGTTAGTCGAATCTCAAGTGGCTTCAAGTAACGGCGAAGCGCGGCGCTTGATTGCTAGCAGTGCAATATCACTTAGTAATCAAAAAGTGACAGACGATCAGCTGCTTCATGAACCATCATTATTAAAAAAAGGCAAGAACACCTTCGTCCTTATTCGCTAGTTTCTATAATAAAAAATTGATGCAATTACAAAATAGTCGTACGTTGTTTATGTGAGCGAAAGCCGTTCACAATACTTGCCTAGTAGAGAAGCGGTGATATGCGAAAACGGCAAATCGCGAGCATTCTGCTCCTATACGCTTATTGATGGCACAATTTGTATTATGCCAGCGCCAATGATATCTTGTCTCTGAAGTGAGTGCAATATAAAAGTAGGACACCAGGCTGTAGTTGAACTACAGCCTGGTGTCCCTCGTTCGCTACAGACCCCTCACCTTGGCGGGATCGAGCTTGCTGCCATTCGCTGGGGACAGCATAATGCGACTGAACGGATACTGAAAGTAAATCCGACCTTCACCCATATCCTGTGGTGGAGACGTGATGTCATCCATCAGGTCATAGCTGAACCTTGTCGCACCTTTCCGCTCTTCCTTGTGCCAGTCTCCCACGGGGAGGCCGATCCTGTTCGTCTCAACGTGGGCTGTCCACTTGGTGGTCACCACGAGCTTGTTGCCCTCGACTGAGAGGCTGACAATCGGGCCACGATACATACCTTCGGGGGTTTCGGTATGCTCGATCTCACCACCAATGAAGTCGTCCTTTCGATGCTTCAGTAGCTCTGTCCATGCGTTCTTGACACTCACTGTGCAACTCCCTAAGAGAGGAAAACGGAACCATATCAGCCTAACATTTTTGCCTACTTCAAGTCAAAGCTTCTCTGCGAATGGTATAATAAAAGCTCCTTAACCTAACAGAAAGGGGCGAACGATGTCGCATACTGAAACCGTGCACCTGCATGTATCCAAAAGTGCAGCAGATAACATTGATGCTTGGCTTACTGAACCAAAATACGCAGAATATAAAAACGAACTCATTAAGATGATCGAGGCTGAAAAATGGCAAGAACTAGAGGACGCTTTTTTTAAGGTAATCGAATTTGGCACGGGCGGACGCCGCGGCACGACAGGTATCGGCTCGAACCGTATTAACCGCGTAACCATTGGAGAATCGGCCCAGGCATTGTGTTTATATGCACGATCATTAGATGAAAATGCTGCTAAAAAGGGAATTGTAATTGCCTGCGACACGCGGCTTACTTCGCCCGAACTAAGCCAATACGCTGCTCAGGTATGTGCTGCCAACGGTTTTAAAACGTACTTGTTTGATAACTTTCGCGCCACGCCTGAACTCAGCTTTGCCGTAAGACACTTGGGCGCTGCTGCGGGCATTGTTATTAGCGCCAGTCATAATCCACCGCTCGATAATGGCTTTAAGGCTTATTGGTCTGATGGTGGGCAATTGGTTGCACCACACGATAAAGGTGTGCTCACCATGGCGGCTGCACTTACCGAAATTCACTCGGTCGATTTTAGTGAGGCTATTAACGAAGGTAAGATTAAGATTATTGGCAAAGAAGTTGATGCTCCTTATATTGCTGCTGTAGTCGCAGAAGCCGAAGGTACGCAGCGTGACGTTTCAATAGTGTATTCACCGCTTCATGGCGCAGGTCAAACAAATGTTTTGCCAGTACTTCGCGCTGCTGGCTTTACAGATATTTCGCTTGTAGAGGACCAAATGATCCCCGATGGCAACTTTCCTACGATTGAGGGCGGAAAGCCAAACCCAGAAGAAAAGGCAGCCAATAATCGCGCTGCTTCGCAGCTACTCGCCGAGAAAGCCGATATTGCTATCACAAACGACCCCGATGCCGATCGAATTGGAGTAATGGTGCGTCAAAACGACACGGTAGTGTATTTAAATGGTAATCAATCTGCACTACTGGCAACCGAATACGCACTGCGAAAGCTGCAAGAAAAGGGCGAACTAACCCCAAAGCACTACGTAGCAAAAACGATTGTGACTACCGAGATGATGAGTGCAGTGACAAAACACTACGGTGCAACAATGTATACGAACATGCTTATCGGCTTCAAGTACATCGGCGAACTTATACTGCAAAAAGAAAGCACCGATGAAATCTTTGTCATTGGGGGTGAAGAGAGCTACGGGCTGTTAAAGGGTGACTATGCTCGCGACAAAGACGGCGCAACCGGAGCCTTGCCACTGGCCGAATATGCCGCTGAACTAAAAGCCGAAGGTAAAACCCTTTACGATAGGTTGCTTGAGTTGTACGCCGAATACGGGCTATATCTTGAGCGGCTTGATAGTGCCTATTTTTTGGGAGCAAGCGGTTTTGAAACCATGCAGAATGTCATGGCCGAACTTCGCGCATCTCCGCCGGCAACGATTGACGGCTATGCGGTTACAGCTATTCTTGATTACGCAACGCTTGAACGCCGCGATATTGCAACAGGCGAAACGACTCTGATTGATTGTATAAAGGGCAATGTAGTCGCACTCGAGTTCAATAACGATTCACGCCGCCGCGTTACCATACGCCCAAGCGGTACCGAACCCAAACTTAAGTTTTACGTGCAATGGTTTGAGGAAATAGAGGGCGAAGAGGTTCAAAGCCAATACGACCATCTCGACAGTCGCCTCCAGTCATTATCAAAGACACTTGAGGGTATA
>DATHGD010000012.1:0-12584 GCA_035317765.1 Saccharimonadales bacterium (SeqCode)
GGGGCTATCGCGATAAAAGTTACGCGCTAAAGCTAACCGTTGCCACTGACCCCCTGAAAGGTCAACGCCTTTTGTGCCGTCCTTATGCTCCATCCAGTTACTCACGAAGCTATTGACGCCCTTTGGCAGTTTTTCAAGGAATGTTTTTGCCTCGGCCCTATCAAGCGCGGCCTCGAATCTATCAGAACTAAGCGGTGCACTGACATCACCAAAATAAATATTATCACGAGCGGAGGCAAAGCTATAGGCAAGGTAGCTTTGCTGAAGCACACCCAGCAATTTGTGCCAGCTGCTCACCTCGTAATCGTTCAGATCTTCGTTGTCGAGTAATACTTTTCCTTTTGACGGACGGTAAAGGCCCGTTAAGATTTTTATTAGCGTTGATTTTCCGGCACCATTTTCGCCCACAATCGCCACGTGCTGGCCCTTTTTAATAGTGAGTGATACTGCGTGTAATACTTCGTTTTCCGCCTGTGGGTAACGAAACGAAACGTTCTGCATGGCAATCGTCTGCGGATGATGCTCTAGTTTTTTGCTGCCGCCGTGACGGGTTTCAAGTTCCATAAATTCCTGGTAATCAAAAAGGTTAGCCAGGTCTTCATCGATCGTGTTTACTTGTCCCACGAATCCGCTGGCGCCCGACAGCGCCCTTGAGACAATCTGCTGAACATATAAAAACTGACCAATGGGCTGGGCATGAGCAATTATTTGCATAGTAGTGTACACAAGTGCGGTCACTTCGGCACCAGCCTCTAACACATCGGCACCAAGGCGCTTAAAAATATACTTTCGTTCAAATTCAATGCGCTCTTTTTCATCGGTGTCACGCAGGCTCATGCGAAGGTCGAGCAAATGCCGTACCATGCCATACAGTCGCAACTCGGCCATATGTTTTGGCTCGAACATACCCCACTCGATCATATTTTTCGCCCGGCGCGTTTCAACGTTTGCATTCCAATGCTCGGTTTGCTGACGAGATAATTTAAATTGAATAATAACGCTTGGTATGATGGCAATAATAAGAATAAGCCCCAACCACCAACTCACAAACACCAACGCAATCAAGCCGGCGATCATAGTAATAAACTGTGTCACAACGCCTGCAAGACGATCAAACACATACGCAAAAAAGTTAGCAAACTGCTTGGCACGGTCAAATAAGTCGGCAGTTGTTTTGTCGTCATATCGCCAAAAATCAAGGCTAAGAAAATGCTCGTACATTCGATCATTCATTGAAGCTTCAACCTTATAGCGCGTCAGTTGGTTAATGTATTGCTCAAAACTGCTCCAGCCCGTCATTACAATGCCCAGGCCCGCAGTTATCAGCACGTACACTAGCGCCTGGTCGCCCGCGGCGTGATTGCCCGCGTATGCCTCGGCAAGCGCTGTGGTAGTAAGGGCTGCAAAGTAGGTGGTAACTATTGGCAAGACGGCAGTTACGATCGACCCAATAAGTTTTATGACAACGGCAAATGGCGCAGCCTTGTATGTTAGCTTAGCAACACGAGCAATCGCAACGATACGCTGCTTTGAGGAGAGTTTCTTTTTATTACGAGAAGCCATAGACCTTCCCAGTATAGCGCAGCTTAATTACTTTTGCGACGTAACGTCAATGCTCCCAGCAGCAGCGCACCAACCATAAAGGCAATGACGATACCTAAGTCACGCCACCCTTCAGCCGTAACGTCTGTGTTTGCGACCACTAAGTTCAGGGCGTCAATTGCGTAGGTAAGCGGCAAAAAATAGGCTATTTTTTCAAGCAAATCGGGCATTTGAGCAAGCGGTAGAAATAGTCCACCAATCAGTATTTGCGGAATAATAAGCGCCGGCATAAACTGTACTGCTTGAAATTCTGTTCGAGCAAATGCACTTACGAATAGTCCCAATGCCGCACCCAGTAACGCATCGACTAGTGCCATGACAATCAAAAACCAATGCGGCCCCGCAACCTCAAGATTGAAGCCGTATAACACCAAAGAGCTCACCAAAACGGCCTGAATAATGGCAAGAAGTCCAAATGCAATCATGTAGCCGAGCATAAGATCGAGCTTGCCTATGGGCAGTGCCATCAACCGTTCCATCGTACCGCTGGTGCGTTCACGAAGCGTAGTGATAGAAGTAATAATAAACATAATAACAAAGGGAAAAATACCTAGCAGCGCCGGTGCTATACGTGTAAATGTTGCCTCGTCCTCATCAAAAAGCCAACGCAAAAGTGCCATTAAAACACATGGCACCACAAAAATCAGGGCGATCGTTCGTGGGTCATGTGAAAGCTGACGCAGAATGCGATGCGCCGAGGCGAATGTTGCCCGAAAGTGATACATTATTTTGCCTCCCCCGCTGTAATTATTTTCATGAAGGCATCGGCAACCGAACGCGTGGCCGTATGTTTTAATAGGCCCGTACGCGCACCATGCCATAGCAAATTACCGTCACGAAGCAACAAAAGCGATGAGCATTTTTCGGCTTCATCCATCACATGGCTTGAAATTAAGAGCGTCTTTCCTTTTACAGCAAGTTCATCAAACAGCTTCCAAAGCTCCTGACGAAGCAGCGGGTCCAACCCTACCGTTGGCTCATCAAGTATCAAAATATCAGGATTACCGAGCAGGGCGACCGCAAGTGAAACTCGGGCCTTTTGTCCACCCGACAGATTTTCGGCCAGCTGGTTTCGTTGTTTTGTTAGTTGTATTTGCGCGATTATTTCATCTACCTGTTTACTCGTTGCCCGCGCAAGCGTTGCAAAATACTGCAGGTTCTGGGCAACCGTCAAATCACCATAAATAGCAGCACTTTGCGTCACGTAGCCAATTTTGCTACGTAAACCCGCGCTCCCGGCAGGTTGGCCCATTACGTTTAACTCGCCACTGCTTATTTTCTGCACACCAACAATCGCCCGCATAAGTGTCGTCTTGCCAGAACCGCTGGGGCCAATAAGGCCGGTTATTGTGCCTGGCTGAACTTCGAAGCTAATATCGTCAAGAACCCGCGTGCCGCTTTTATCAACACTCACGGCATCGGCTTGAATAATCATTTCCGTTTGCCTTTCTTGGTTTTTGCATGATAACTCGGCACAACGAATCCCGTAAGGATTACCGCTAAAATAACCGCAAACCCACACATAATCGATGGAATACTGGCAATAGTTGAAGGGTCAATGACGTTGACCGCCGTTGTAGGCACGATGAATGCCAAGTAGCCGATTGCCAGTGCGTATAATGCCTTTTTAATTGATGGTGCGACTGCATTTTGTGCTGCCTTCCATGCATAGCCCACACTCACCATAAGCCAGCCATAATAATGCAGAAGGTAGGGCGTTTCTGCCCACGGCGCAATTGTAAACAGCACGTAATTGCCAAGACATTGCTGGCCTTGCATGCCGTGGCCGACAAACAAGAAAATAGCAGCGAATACAGCAGCGCTTACATATGCCGCCCCTATAAGGATAGGACGCTTCTGACCAGCAATTCGCGTTGCCAGATGCAATCCAAGCGGCGGCAGCAGCGTAATTGCCACGTACCCAATACGCGCCCACGTAAGGCTATCGATGCCCCATGACCCTTCGCACACATTGTATTCTGCCAATTGAAACGTAGCCAAACATACCAAAACGGCCGTGGCAAGGCGTGTTACGGGTGTCATTTTATATTTTATAACGATGTAAAGTGCACAAATAATTTCGATCGCAAAGGTTGCAATCATAACCGGGGGAGAGAAACAGTAGAGTTTATCAGTTTTCAGATACCGCATTTTTAAACTATAGCATAAGCTCGTTAAAACAGGGGCGACTTTACCCATTCAAACGGAAGATGGAAGAGCGCGTTTAGCATACCAAAGCCGTTGAGCAGCCATATCGTAAGTACAATCACTATGCCCGTTACACCAAGCACTGTGAGCTGAACCAAACGGTTCTGGCGCTTCAACCAATCCGTCCAGGTATCATACTTGCCGCGAGCGAATACAAGCAGACGCTGCGCCCATTCAAATTCAGTCGCCAAAATAGCCAGCCCTGCAAATACAATCAACCAGCCCGGGCCAGGATATGGAATGGCAACGATGCCGACAATGAGCACCAAGCCGCCAACAATACCAACGACTATTTTTTTAGCATGTTTTTTTACGTCCTGCATAGTTTTATTATACTATTCTTTACCCAGGAACTCGCGTAAAGCAGCAAATGGCTTTATCGTTGCATAGGTAGTAGCGTCTCCATCGGGCGTCAGTTCGGCACGCGTTTTGCCATCGTAGCCTTGAGGTTCAAAAATCTTATCCCAGCCGTAGCCATTTTCGCCGCGTGGACTTCGAGAAATCGCACCGTCCAAACCACCACGAAACAGCTCAAGGTGCTCGCCATCGTAGTAACCGAACACACACTCGGCACGCGCTGAGCGATCATCAAACCCATCAAGCATACGACACATCTTTTCCAGACCTTCAGGCGCGTCAACAAAAAACTTCACAAAAGGTCCAGGAAGGCCACCGAGTGCCCTAAAACTAAGCGCAACATCCTCAACCAATACTGGAGCCTGCATACTATCGTACGCTTGCTTTACTTTATGTATCACGATTTCTTCTAAACTTATTGACTGAATTTCGTCCAGCTCAACTTTTTGATGATCGAGCGATATGCCAAGTGTGCGCGCTAAATAGTCTGCTTTGTTTTGATTGCCAGTAATGAACGTTGGTTTTGCTGTCATTTGCCTCATTCTCCTACAGCATCTTGGCTGCTTATTGTTTCATTACAGTATCACTAGATAATGCGTCTTTGCAAGTTGTGGAATGCCTCTTGAGCAAGTTTTATACGCATCCTCACGGCGGGTTCGCGCTTAGTAAATTCTTCAAGATACTCTTCTGCAGTATTGAATGATCGGTACTCTTTGTACACAACATTCTTCTCCTCAAGAAGTGCATCATGACTCGCTACTACCACAGGAGGAAGACTGTCATACAATGCTTGATCCGCCGTTATATCAATGACGCCAATATCACTAAAATCGGATGGCTGCCAGCCCATCCAAACATGCGTTGGTATGACTGCCCTAAGGCCAGAGCCGCCCATCGCCCTTAAAACTCTTCCACTTTTTATAGAAAAATGTTCGCGAGGAAACCTACGGGTGAGCCTATTAAACAACAGATAACTTGAAGGCACACACTGGCCATACGATTCGGGCATATCACCCGATAAGTCATGGTAGTCGGGATGCATTGTCTGAAGGCTCCATGTTTGCCGAATAGTACGATGAAGCGATTCGACATATCCAGCCAAGCGCCGTTGCCGATGTCTCATATCAAGAGACGCCGTTGCGCTCATTCCCGAGTAGGTATTTTCACTAACCCGTCTGGGACCTGAAATTAGAAAAGTCTCAATATTAGAGGTAGAGGTAGCGCCAGCATTGCTCAGATTTATATTATCCAGAGAACACAGAGGTTCTTCGCCTATTGGTCTAGGGCGCTGCTTATTGGGGTGCTGGCGTTGATTGTTATCTTCAAAATCATGATGTCTAGGCATGTTCTTAGGGCCATCTCCATAACGATATAGCATATAAGCCTCAACTCCCCTAGAGCATGTCTATAAGGGCTTGTTCGTCAATGATCTTGGTGCCATACCCTTCAGCCTTCTTGCGCTTACTCGCACCCACACTTCCACCCGTCACTAAATAGAGGGTATCTTTCGCTACTGAAGTCTGGAACACACCACCCAATGCACGAATTTTATCAGCGGCCTCATCTCGACTCATTGTCTGTAATGTACCCGTAATAACAAAACTTTTGCCCACAAGTTTACCCGACTTTTTTTCGTAGTGCGGTTTTACGCCAAGCGCTTCGAATTTACCGAGCAGTGTTTCGTTGTCCGGATCGGCAAACCATGCCAGCACGCTTTCGGCAACGATTGCGCCCACACCCTCAACAGCAAGCAATGCCTCAAGGCTTGCATGACGCAGCGTGTCAATTGAACCGAAAGTATTAGCCAAATCGACTGCCGTTTGCGCACCAACATGGCGAATGCCAAGACCATAAATAAACTTTTCTAAAAGAGGTGCTTTTTTATCCGCAATAGCCGCAATTAATTTAGTTGCAGAAATTTCTGCGAAACGATCGAGCTCAAGCAGCTGCTCTTTCGTGAGCATATAGATATCGGCAAGGTCCTTTACTAACCCGGCGTCAACCAGCGCGACAACGTTTTTCTCGCCAAGCGTGTCTATGTCGAGCGCACCTTTGCTGGCAAAATGTTCAAGTGCTTTTTTAAGAAGTAACGGCCCGCTTGCGCCTTTTAATCGATACACCGCCTCGCCCTCTGGCCGCTCAAAGGTAAGCTCAGGGTATTGCTCGGCAAGCACTTTTTCGTAGTTAAATGCCACAGCCGTTTTTGGACGAAGTTCGCTCACAACGCTTTCTACCTGCGGAATAATATCGCCTGCTTTAAAAATAATAACCGTGTCGCCTACACGAATATCTTTTCGCGCAATCTCATCGGCGTTATGAAGGCTGGCATGCTGGACGGTCGTTCCGGCTACAACAACCGGGTCAAACACGGCTACGGGCGTTGCCGCACCAGTACGTCCAATACTAATAACGATGTCTTTTACCACCGTGGTTGCCTGTTCAGCGGCATACTTATACGCCACAGCCCCACGAGGTTGTTTACCCACCACACCCAGCTGGGCAAACAAAGCACGATCATTGACCTTTATTACTAAACCATCGGTATTAAACGCAAGATCTGTCCGTTTTTTATCCCATTCATTAACAAATTTCATAACGTCAGCCAGTTCGGTAAAAACGCTCGCCTGCATATTTCTGTTTAAGCCAAGTGCGGTAATTGCTTCGTAGGCAAACATATTGGTCGGTACGTCACTTGGGTCGCTACGGATTAAATCATATGCTCGAAAGTGCAAAGGACGCCCAGCCACAAGCTGAGGGTCAAGCTGACGAATCGTACCAGCGGCCAAGTTGCGAGGGTTGGCAAACTCAGGCTCGCCAGCGGCCTTACGCTTTTCGTTAAGCGCTGCGAAATCTTTTTTGAGCATGACAATCTCTCCGCGAATTTCAGTGCGACCACGCCTGAATTGCTCAAAGCCTTTTGCCTCGCGTAGATTCAATGGCACGTTTTTAATTGTCCGCACATTTGCCGTCACGTCTTCGCCGATAAAGCTATCACCGCGCGTTATTGCCCGAACAAACAGGCCGTCTTCATACACCAGCGCGCATGCCAGTCCGTCCATTTTAATATCGGCAAAGTATTCATGTTTTTGACCGGGCAGCAGCTTATCCATGCGCGTTACCCAAGCTTCCACTTCAGCCTTATCAAACACATCATTCAAGCTGAGCATACGGCCGCTATGCTTCACTTTTTTAAATCCGCCGAGCAGTACTCCGCCAACACGCTGGGTAGGGCTGTCCGCACTTACAAGCTCAGGATTATCGGCTTCTAATTTTTTTAGCTCTCCAAAAAGGCTGTCATACACTGCATCAGAAACCGAGGGCTTATCGAGCACGTGATACTCGTAACTGTATCGTGCCAGTAATTCGCGAAGTTCTTTTGCGCGCTTATCAGGCGGGTGCTGCGTCATCGTCAACAACCTTTCGATACAACAAATAGACATAACTTGCCGCCCAGATAATACTTGCTGTGCTCATAATAAGTAGCGTTACGGGTATAAGTGGAAGCCAGGAAATAGCCGGAAGAATAGCCTTTAGCCACGTATCAAACACGATAATCGGTAGTACAACGACCACCCATGCTAAAGCGGTAAGAAGCAGAAGCCATAAAATACGATACAGTATTCGAATACGGCGGCCAATCACCAGGTCTCCCGCCGTTCTTAGCGCCTGCATAGGATACATTCCAGGAAGCGTAACAATCACCAGGGCAATTACCGTACTTGTTATCCAGTACAAAGAAAGAACAGTCAAAAGGAGCGCTGCAGTCCAAAATAACATCGACTCAATACCGCCGCTTAAAATTCCCGACTCCACACCAGCACCAAAAGCGATGGCCGCAAAGGCAATTGGCAAAAGCTGCACAATCGCCACTAGTGCAACAAGAAACGTTGGAAGAACCGGTGCTCCAGCATTGTAAACACCATCACGTAGCTTTGGTTTACGGCCAGCCAATATCGCGCGCAGCAACCATACCGTTGTAAGCCATAGAAATAGACCGAGAATGATTGCATATATTTGCTGTACCTCGCTAAGCGTATTGTTATATGCACCAGTTATATTTGTAGCTAGCAGAAGGCCTGCTTCTCCTACACCATTCCACTCACCCTGTAGAACATTCTGGCCAGTAGTGCGCAGCGTATCACTAAGATTCGTGTACGTATCTTGCGATGCAATACCAACCAGTGCCGCAGTCAAAAGAGCATAAACAAGCACGACACCCAAAAACAGTTTCTTTTTTGCCCACACTATTTTTCTGACATAGCCTGTAAATGCCCAGTAGCCCGGAAGCTTTAGCGAACGTACGTAATCTCGGCGCCATGTACGATGAAAACTTTTATGAGGCCGGCGTGATAGCAGTTCGCGAATGCGACCCTTACATAAGGCGAAAAAAGCAATCGGTTTTTTTAACCAGCTTTTTTTCGCTACTGGTTTACTGGTTTTTTTTGAACGTTTCTGTAATTTGGCTGTTTTTTTAGGTTCGGTCATAATAGTGTATTTAAAATTTACCTTCGTTATTGCGAAGACGAGCAATGCGCGCCTCAAGTGGAGGATGAGTGCTAAAAAGATTACCGAAAAAACCTGGCTTTAACGGATTATTTAAAAACAAATGTGCTGTTGATGTATTTTGCTTTTGCATTGGCCGGCCGTATTGCTGCAGCTTTTCAAGAGCACTGGCAAGGCCTTCACTGTCACGGGTGGTCATAACGCCGCTGGCATCGGCCAAGTATTCTCGCTGGCGGCTGATAGCAAGTTGAATCATAGCCGCAATAATAGGGGCAAGCACAATAAGAACAATACCTATTACCATAACGATCGGGTTGCTATTGCTATCGCGCCGATCGCTAAAAAAGAACATATGAAGCGCAATATCCGACAGAACACCAATTGCACTTACAAGACCAAAAGCAATCATGCTTACTCTAATGTCGTAGTTGCGAACATGACTGATTTCGTGCGCCATCACCGCTTCGAGTTCACGATCATCCATTACTTCCAAAATACCGGTAGTCGCCGCCACGACCGCATGTTGCGGGTCACGGCCTGTTGCAAAGGCATTTGGCGCCGGGTCATTAATTAAATAGACTTTCGGCATAGGCATGCCGGTGGTAATGGTGAGGTTTTCGATGATTCTATAAAGTCTTGGGTTGTCCTTTTTTTCAATTTCGGTGGCACCGCTCATGGCAACCGCTAGTTTACTTGCGACAAAATACTGGATAATAGCATATACTAACGCTACTCCGACTACCCAGTAGGCAATTGACTGGTCGGCGTATACATAGCTAACCGCCCAACCAATAGCACCCACGAGTCCAACGAATACGGCCATGATAATGACCGTATTCCGTTTATTTGCAGCAATAGATTTGTACATAAAGGTAAATTAAATCTTTATTAAAATTGTACGTCTACAGGTTTTTCAACGCTTGCCATGTCTTCTACTTCAAAGAACTCGCGTTGTTTAAAACCAAGCATACCAGCAAAAATATTATTTGGGAAAACTTGGATTTTTGTGTTCAAGTCGCGAACACCACCGTTATAAAAACGACGTGATGCTTGAATTTTGTCTTCGGTATCAACCAATTCTTGCTGAAGTTGCAGGAAGTTCTGGTTGGCCTTTAGGTCTGGGTAGGCTTCAGCGACCGCGAATAAGCTTTTTAGTGCTCCTTCGAATTCATTTTCTGCAGCAGCGGTTTCTTTTACGCCCTTTGCGTTCAGTGCATTGGCGCGGGCTTCAGTTACTTTTTCAAAAACACCCGATTCGTGTGCAGCGTAACCCTTTACACTGTTAACCAGGTTTGGAATTAAGTCGAGGCGTCGTTTTAGCTGAATGGTAATATCGCTCCATGCTTCGTCAACACGAACTTTAAGCGTTACCAGGCCGTTATATGTTACCCATAAAAATATCGCCAATACAACAATAATTCCAATTACAATCCACAATGCAGTCATTCTTATAATCCCCTTAATAGTACTAGTGCTGTTATGTTTTTATTTTACCATTTCCTTAGAAAAAAATCGACCGTAGAACCACATTAAAGCAATCATATTGCTGATGTATAAAAGCTAATCAATATAGAAAATGGCACATGCGTTTTTAGGCGCACGTGCCATGCCGTACAGACTAACACAAGCCTCTACTCAGACCAGCTCGTGACCAAGTCGCCCCTCTTTAGTGCGGTTTGCAGTGCCTTGACCAAAAGACTCCGCAACTCATCAGCTTCTACTTCTGCCGCTGGGTAGTGGTTAAGAACTACTCCAGGTCGCAATATCGTTACCCTCCAGGTGCCAGTGTAGTGATGGTCACGGGCAACTTGAATCAGTTGCTCACGCGCGCCTTTGACACCATTCTTGTTAAGGTAGCGAAAAACATCATTTGCAATCCTCTTCGCCACCTCCTCAGACCGAACGAAGCTAAGCCATGACTGGCTACCACCGCGTATGATCGCCGTCTGCTTGATCCTTTTTCGATCATATTTACTCATGGATTCACAACCTCACGATAGATGAATAGATCAATAGCAATTATATCCTCAAAGAAATTCCTGTCAAGTTTTGGAAAAGCATTTTGTTGATGTATAAAAATTGCCTAATCTCGGTTTACAGTTTCCAATTCCAGCAATGAAGCTCTTTCATATCAAGACCAAAGATAAAAGCCGACTCCTGGAGTCGGCTTTTATCTTTGGTGCGCAGAGCGGGACTTGAACCCGCACGACCGTAATGGCCAAGAGATTTTAAGTCTCTCGTGTCTACCAATTCCACCATCCGCGCACAATAAATTATGGAGGCACGTATGGGAGTCGAACCCATTTAAAAGCTTTTGCAGAGCTCCACGTAACCGTTCCGTCAACGCGCCGTCTGGTTTATTATACCAGACGGCCAAATAAAAAATACTAACGTGCTTTCTTTTACTTCATTCACTACACGACCCTCCACTTTAAATTCGCTGAAGCGAATTTCGTGGAGAACCAAGGCTTCCTTCGACGTGAGCAAAGAAAAATGAGATCATTATGATCTCATTTTTCTTTGGTGCGCGAAAGAGGACTTGAACCTCCACGTCCCGAAGGACACCAGCCCCTCAAGCTGACGCGTCTACCAATTCCGCCATTCGCGCATAAGGGTGTTAACCTTGACGATTATAGCGAAATTATGGTGTTTTGTAAACCGATTTCTCGTTCACACTCCAGTCAAGAACATTGGCATAACGGTCATAGCCTGAAATGAGCTTTGAACTGCTTTCCATTGAACGAACATGTTTATTAGAAACATACTCCGCAGTTGACTGATACAGGCCGATAGCAGGCACGTCATCGATCCATTGTTTTGCAAATAACTTATACTTGGCGTTACGAAGTTCAGGTTCAAGTCGCGAGCGGGCACTGGCAAGTGCGTCATCGGCCGATTTGTTGGTGTAGTTTGAGAAATTATAACCGCTCATACCCGTCTGCGAAGAATGCCAATAGGCGTATACATCGGGGTCGGCACCAATAAAGAGCTCGTAGAGTAGCACATCGTAGCTACGTGCCTGAAGTATATTTTGCACAAAGTTGATAGAGGGGTCGGCCGTGTTTACTACATTTGTATTGACCACCACTCCAAGTTTGCGCCATTGTCCGGCAAGTGTTTCCAGTGCTTTTTCATATTGAGGATTTTTCGTGGTCGCAACGGTAAGGGTTAGTTTTTGATCGCCTTTTTGGCGTATGCCGCCCTTTAGTTCCCAGCCAGCCTGTTGCAACAATTCATTGGCTTTTGTTGTATTCGTTCCGGACGGACGCGGAATATCATTTCCTGTTAGCTGACCTTCAATAAAAGGCAACTCAAGCGGTGCAACATTGGCCGATTGATTGGCTCGAATTGCCTTGGTATCCGTACCTAATTCTAGGGCCTGTCGGATTACCTTTTCCCGAAGAATTGGCGTATCGGTGTTAAACAGTGCGTATGCACCACTATTGACCGACTTGTTAGTAATCATGTAGTTGTGCGTATCAATCTGGCTTTGGTCCGTACCTGTCAGGTCGGCGGCGGCGCTCACTTCACCTGTTCTTAGTGCGCGTAAAATGGCATCCTGAGTAGCATAGGCATGCACTTCGAATCGGCTAAGCTGGGGCGTTCCAATGTAGTAGTCCTTAAAGGCCGTCATGTGTACCACTCTATGCTGACTATCGCTCCCTCCTGCGCTTTGAAGCAGGGTAAAGCTAAACGGACCGCTTCCAACTGGCGAACGGCTAAAGTTATTTTCGCGCATCGCCCCAGGGGCAACACTTCCAAGAATATGCTCGGGTAAAACCGAGAACGTCAACGCATTCGGAAATGCCGCATACACTGCTGGTAGTTGAAACTGAATAGTTGCATCATCGACTGCGTTTACCGTAACATCACGCCAGTTTACCCGCAGAGGCGAACGTGTTTCCGGATTTTTA
>DATHGD010000013.1:0-4267 GCA_035317765.1 Saccharimonadales bacterium (SeqCode)
TGCTGTTGCCAGCTCGAGCGTGGTTTGATGGTCGATAACTACCGTAGCTTCACTGCCCTTTTTGTACAGCGTAATGTGCTCAATTTTTGCCTCAGCCTCTTCATGCTCACCGTAGGTAATTTTTTGGGCACCGGCCTGAAACTGGTTGAAATAATCGTACCAATCATCATCACGGTTAAGAACAATGAATTTAGGTTCGTTTTGAAACAGAATCGACTTTGCCGCTGCATAGTTATCCATCGTTTTGTGATAATCCAGATGATCCTGAGTGAGATTTGTCATCACCGCCACCTCTATGGGAACAGTAGCAAGTTTGTGTTGCTGCAAGGCATGACTGGTAATTTCGAGTACCACATAGTCAACCGTGGCTTTTTTAGCGTCACGAAAAAATTCTTGCATTCGCTGCGTGGTTCCAACGGTAGCATTGAGGTCATTCAACTGTCGTTTACCAGCAACTTCGATAAGCGCCGTGCTAAACATTGCCGTCTTAAGCCCGGCTTCTTTTAAAATTTCGTTAATATAATTAACGGTTGTGGTCTTGCCATTTGTCCCTGTTACGGCAATGACTTTTAGGTTTTTTGCAGGGTTGCCATAGCGCGCGCTAATAAGCTTCACCCGCCCTTTGCGGTATGCCTCTTCAGCAACCCGCACTGCGCCGACCGGCAATACTTTTCGCACCCCATTCGCTAGCTTCTGCTTCATGATTCTATTCTATCACTAATAAAAAGGCTCGACCTACATGATTGTCGGTCGCACAAAAAAAACGCATCTAGCATGCGTCTTTTATATGCGTAAGTGACGTTTAGGTGGAGGAGATTGCTTTTAACCCCTCCACCTAAACACCAGAGTAGAGCTACGGAGTAAATACTATTACACCAACGGTCACTATAAGCGGATCACGATATCCTGCAGTCTTCAGTAGCGCATAGGTTTCGTTCATCACACATATGTCGTTACTGTCGTTACGAATGATGATAATGCCGTTGCTCGTCCTGCTTCCCAGGATGTTACTGGCGGTCATCTCTGTCACACTTGACTGTTTCAAAAGGTAATTGACCACTCTTACTGCGGCTTTGAGCTCGTGAGATGCATTTTCCGGGGCCACTAACTCTGGTTGTGACATTTTCTCACCTTTCATATTGGGAGCTTCTTGTCGCTAGCTAGTATATAAACATGTTAAAACCCCTGCAAGAAGAAGCAGACTGATAGTGCCTGTCTACGGGCGTTTTCGATACGCCGCCGTGTACCAGATTACTGCATACATGCTTGCCAGCATAAAAAAGAAACTAAGCGTTATACTCCCCATTTCGGGATGGGCAATCGGGTGGAAGATATGGTCGAAGATGTCGGCGATAATCGCAAAAGGCTGCACGATAATATCCCAACTGTTCCAGCGCAAATCACGGCCCAGGTAAATCGCAAAGCTACTAAGAAAAAGGAGTGCCCCCACCAATGGAGCGGCCCATTTGGCGCTGACCCGCTTTATAAATTCGCGGTGCACCATAAACAAACTCATAAAGCCAAAAACGAGCCCCATAAAGCTAAACTGCATTAGCATCACAACATCTTGTACTACATCGGCTCGGGGCGTCTCTTGCAGGTGAATAAAATCACTGACAATATAAAAACTATTCGGCAAAAAAAGAACCCACAAAAACGTCACCACAAGCGGCAGCCAGCGTTTCCATTCTTGTTCTTTTAGCAATTTCTGTAGCGTGACAGCAAGAAGGAGCGGAATGAGCGCAAGAACCAGGTTATAAGAAAGATACCAAAAGTCGAAACTTTGGTTTCGCACCGCACCGACAGCGAACAACCCAACACCCACAAGACTGGCAGCAAGCAGCGAAACAAAAAGGCGTCTTGTGGGATGGAGTAAAAAGCTCATTTAAACAGTATACCAAGCCCCAAAGAAATATCCCGCCTCCAACGGAATAAATCTACTCAACGTTGAAAACGGGATTAATAAGATGGCTAGTAGACACACATCAGTTACGAGCCATCAGATGCCCCGAGGAACCTGTTCGGCAAAGAACTTATCGTGCCAACTATCGTTGGGCTGAACATGCTGATAGTCGTAATAGCCATCGTGATCTTTAAAGTAGTTGGTCGATGGAATAGCTTTCCGGTTACCCCAGCCTCCGCCCCATTCTAGTTCTTCTTCGGTAATAGCCCGCAGTACTGCGCTTCCTTCGAAAATCGCTCCCTTAGCCTTGGGGCTATACACCGCACCCCTAGGACGATTGGGCTTGCCATCATACAGCCTCGTATCGAAGGGGTTCGTGCGCGGGTTGAAATCGATTGCAACAGCCACGCGGTGTACCGAACGCTTTTCAGGCCGATATGACGTAGTATTGTTCGCCCGCATCGAATCTTCGTCAATATACTTGAACTTTGAAGCAGGAATTACCGAATAAATCGGAAACTTCAGCGCAAGGAACTTTTTGAACAAAGTGACGACTTTTTTAACAATAAACCGATG
The DNA here is from genome assembly GCA_035317765.1 of Saccharimonadales bacterium (SeqCode). Classification (GTDB taxonomy): domain Bacteria; phylum Patescibacteriota; class Saccharimonadia; order Saccharimonadales; family Saccharimonadaceae; genus DATHGD01. The sequence continues at coordinate 2,480 of DATHGD010000013.1, forward strand.
TACCACAATTTGACCCAGGTGAAGCCGGTCATCATATCCGTAGTACACCACATCTACAACCCGAAGAAGCGGCTTCATTTTTGCATGAATCGCTTGCCCTTCCGAGGGAACGACAGCATTACCGATCGCCTCTTCGTAGGACATCTCGCTATCAACGACAATGACTTTTCGCCTTTGCTGTAGCTCGGGAATGCCAAAGCGCTTAAACGCCGCATATTGCTTCCGGCTAAACTCCGCGGAGCCTCTGCTGGCTGATATCACGTCTCTTACCTTTCGTAAGGTTGGGCAACTCTAGACTAGATTATGTATAAGGTGTTCTTATTCGCCACCTCAATTAATTATACCTAAAACAGCAAACCGCCTTCAATCATGCGTCCGCTTGGTCCAAGTATTACTATTTTCACCCCGGTAGTCTATAATTACTGCAGATGAAAGTTCTAGGAATTGAAAGTAGTTGCGATGAAACTGCGGCCTCTGTTGTTGAAGATGGCCGTGTTCTTTTGAGTAATGTTATTAATTCGCAGATTGATATTCACGCGGCCTATGGCGGTGTTGTACCAGAGGTAGCGGCGCGCAGTCATATTGAGGTCATTAACCCTGTTATTGCCCAGGCGCTTATCGATGCCAGCCTTACCTGGGACGATATTGACGCCATTGCCGTCACCTACGCGCCCGGGCTTATTGGCTCGCTGCTTGTGGGTACTTTGGCCGCCCGTACACTGGCACTGCTTAAAAATAAGCCGCTCTACCCTATTCACCACGTTGAAGCACATGTATATGCTAATTTCCTAAACGCAACCGCCCCCGAATTTCCGATGCTGGCATTAATTGTCAGTGGCGGCCATTCGCAGCTGGTATTGTTTCGCGATCATGGCGATTACGAATTACTTGGCCAAACCCAGGATGATGCCGTGGGCGAAGCCTTCGATAAGGTGGCAAAGATTATTGGCCTTCCCTACCCTGGCGGCCCATCGGTGGCTACCGCCGCGCTTTCGGGCGACGCAAAAAAATACCCGCTGCCAAAAGCGCGCATGCAAAACCCATACGACTTTAGCTTTTCAGGCCTCAAAACAGCCGTTTTACGGGCCGTTCAACGCGAAGTGGGTGTTGACTTTACTTTTCCCTCCCACGAGCTTGCAGCACGCTTAAATGATGTTCAGCGGGCAGATTTTGCCGCCAGCTTCCAACGGGTTGCGGTTGAAACGCTGGTTGATAAGGCTGAGAAAGCGTTTAAGGACTATTCACCAAAATCGGTCGTTATTGCCGGAGGTGTGGCCGCCAATCAAGAATTACGGCGTGAGCTTTCCGCCCGCCTTCCTCTTCACATCGACTACGCCCCTATGAACCTTTGTACCGACAATGCCGCCATGATAGCTACGCTTGGCTACTATTATGCGCAAAAAAATGCCGCTACCGACCCCTATGATCTTGAGGTTATTCCAAGCCTTTCCATGACCAAGACCGCTTGGGCGAAAGTATAAAAAAAGGCCCTACTCGCAATTCATCGATGGCATAGCCAGAGAATTACTTTCGGGTCACCCGGAAGGAGAAGGTCATTTGTGCCTCTCCTTTTCACCTCTTTTGAGCATCGACCTACCCCTTCTTGAGCCGTACCGATACCCCCCACTTGAGCAGCAGAGAGGACATGGCAATGCTCACAAGGAGCAGGATCAGCAGTCCCAGAATCTCGGACAAAGGCACGTCATCGAGAATCATCACCACAAGCGTAATGCAAGCGAGGACTTTAGAAGTCGACCTTACGCCAAGCCATAGGGTTTTGTTCGTACG
>DATHGD010000014.1:0-2797 GCA_035317765.1 Saccharimonadales bacterium (SeqCode)
TGTTTCATTGCCTGCCTAATCTCGAGTGCTAAAAACGGACGATTACCGTACCATAAAATTATATGCACTTACGCTACATCGGTCAATCAATGTGTGCGCATCCGAAACTTACCCCAGAACGTACATGAGCCCGCTTCCCGAAGGAGCATGGGCTCATATACTTCGGAAAACGGGCTATTTAGTTAAGTGAATAGGGGGCATCGGGCACAGGAGCCGTCACCAGCACCACACCGTCGCGACCGGTCAGACTGCTGAGGTGACGCACACCCTTCGCTTTGTCAGACGCCACGAAAATGTGCAACTCCGCCGCGTTTCGCTGCATGTCAATATCGACAAGCACCCGATAGACCCCGGCAGGACGGTTCCTGGTGAGCTCAGCTGCGAGCTCGGCGCCGTCTTCCGCAGTCATGCGTACCTGGATCACGTCCAGAGCAACAAGGCTCTGCAGACCTTTACCGGTCTGGATGTCGTGGCTACGAGCAGGAACCTTGATGGCCAAGATTCATCACTTCCCTAATTCAACTAGTCATTTCACTGCCATTTTGGCATTAAAATGACTATAACATAATAGCTTTAACTTTGCAATACTATTTTATTTCCCATTCACAACAATATTATTGGCGTGAAGCCAGCCCCCCACGCTACCACCATCTAAGTACTGTCCTCTGGCTTCGAGTACTTTTACTTTTCCACCCCGTAGTACATATTGATTTATCACTTCTGTAATCTGATACTCCCCAGACAGTACAATATCTGTATAGGCTCGCACTGCCGCCAGCAGCTCGTAGTTCATCACATACTTACTAATGTTAATCATCGAACTCGGCGCGCTTTCAGGTGTTGGCCTGTCAACAATCTCCTGATAATTTCCCTCATCATCCAATGCAAGCACACCATACTGGCTCACGTGCTGACGGTCAATAGTTGCTCCAAGCAGTGAGCTGCCACCCCCTGGTGTACCCGCAAGCAGTCGAGCGACTTCACTGCTGCCATCGGCATTATAAATAAAATCATCACCCATAAGCACAACGGCCGATTCATCTTGCTTTAAATCAGGAACAACCAAACCAACGGGTATGGCAGTGCCATATTTACCGTTACTTGGCTGCGCGATATAATGGAACGTTACGCCCTGAAGCGGTCGAATCAGAGGAAGAAGACTCTCTTTATTGTTTGCGACTAAATAGGTGTTTAACTCGGCGTTATCTCCATAATACGACTGCAACTGCGAAGTGTTTTCACCGATAATAAAGTAGATGTCTGTAATGCCTGCGGCAATACAATCTTGCACTACGTAGTCAACGATCGGTCGATTACCAATAGGCAACATACATTTTTCGATTGCTTTGGTAATAGGAAGGCGGCGCGTGCCCCATCCAGCTACGGGAATAATTGCTTTTGTTATAGTCATACACTAAAGTGTACTAGATTTGTCCGCCGCTGTACAAAAATACTACTATTATACAAAGTCCCAGCATACCGCCTGCCTTTGCAATGCCATGATGCCGATACCACGAGTAGCGCAAAGATCTTGGTAATTTATGCCTATAAAAATGCGTAAACATGGCCACACTTGCCACCAAAATAAGCAGTACGGTTGATCCAAGCGCTGCCGGTGACATTGTTTGAAGTGCCACGCCAAATCGCGTCATCAGACTGGATGAATGAACAGGTGGCGCTTGCACGCTAACCCCGGTAACAGCAGCACTTTCTACCGGCGACCCGTAGAGCGCAACCACTATCGTTGCCGGAGCATCGTTCAATTTTCCGTCCATCGTTGCAAACCCTACCTGCGAATACTGTGCACCCAATATGTTCGCCCTGTGTTCTGGCGAAGCCATCCAAGCAGTCATTATCGCACCGGCACTACGAAAATTTTTCGCCAGGTTCTCGCCTGCATAATTATAGTTATACCCCGCGGCCCCAAACCACTCCCATGGCGCAGTGCCAGCAGGTGATGTATGTGCCCAGTACTGTTTTTTGAACATATCCGAAGCCTTTAAAAATGCTGCGCGCGACAATTTTTCATTAATCTCCAGAGGTGCTAGGCTATTTTGTATTCGTACCCTATTTGTATCCGCAAGAAGAATACTCGCCGAAACCGGTGCTTTGCTACCAAGAACAGCAGTGCTGCTTGGCAGCAAGGCACTTACCTGTAAAATTCCTACCAAAATTAAAACAGCAAGCAAGCCGTACCGGCGAATCAAATGCGGCCGGTATTGGTTGGCTTTATGGGGCACGGCCACCAGTTTAAGGTGGCGCACGAAACCTTTATAAAACCCGTTCAATTTACTTTTTTGTTTTGTATTCACACTATTATAAGTATAAGAAATAAGACAATAAAAAGCGAGCGAAGCCTGTTTAGCCTTCGCTACCAGCTAAAAGACGCTGCCGAGCTCGCATTCGTAAACGCATCATCGCAACAACTATAATGCTAACTATAAGTACCCACCAATACCAATACAGCCCAAAGAGCTTCCACCCACCTTCAGTCGCAGCAACGGCCACTGTTTTTGCATTTTGATCAGCACTGGGGTCTTTGGTTGTTTGTGCGCCCAATACGGCACTGTTTAATGTATCGGTTTCGGCTGTTTTTGTGTCGCTTGGCGCAAAAGGAACCGAACCGAACGTATCGGGTACCATAAACGGCTGCCGCAAACTCTCGCCAAGTTGCCCCGGAAGGAGGTCGCTGGCGTTTGGTATATAGCCTTCTCCGCTACCTGCTGCCGCGTCACCCAAAAGTATAATCCACGATTCCGCCACCGCATCCTTGCCTCCCACGCTTGCAGTTACTTCG
>DATHGD010000015.1:0-4566 GCA_035317765.1 Saccharimonadales bacterium (SeqCode)
TCTATTTTTTGTTTTTGGGCTTGCTCGAGCGTATTGCTGGACTTTTTAAAGTAGGCGCAGCTGTACATCATTGTGTCATCGAGCCATATTTTATAAAAATTATTACCAATATCGTAGTGATGAGCAATCTGCGAACGTTGACGACCGCGTACGTTATTATTTTTAGCTCGCACCCAACGCAGGCCTTTGAGAAATGTAAGAGTCGGTTTATTCTGGCTTGCAAGACGGTTGATTTGATCAAGGGGCCCATCGACATCAATAAGCTCGTTCATGTAGCTTTCACCGAACCCAAGCGTGAGTCGGCGCATCATCGCACGCACGGCTTTTGGACTATGGATAGTAACGTGAACGAGGGGTTCTCCTGTTCCATAAGTGATGTCGCTGTCATCCCAATAGGTCACGCGCAAAGCGCCGTTTTTAATATGCTTTAAAACGTTGTTTAGTGCTTTTCTTTCCATATTGCCCCCTATGTTTGAATATTATTATACACCTAGGTTGTTTGCCGGACTAAAATCAGTGTAAAAGGTAGCAATCTAATGGGAAAAGTGGCACAATAGAACGCAGTATTTTTGCGAGAACTCACAGTAGGAGAGAATTTTGAAACACACAGTTGAAGAAGTAAAATTGCCCAGTGGTGCCCGCGGGTTGTTAATTGATATTCCCGGTGCAACCGTAATGAGTTTTCAGTTTCAGTTTCGTGCTGGTAACCGATACGTACGTAATAAAGATATTTACGAAACAGCGCATATTATGGAACATATGGCGTTTGGGGCAAATGCTCAATTTAAAAATGAGCATGACTATGAGGCGGAATTTACAAAAAACGGCGCCTATCATAATGCTTATACGAGCGATCTTTCGATGGTATATGTCGCCGATTGTGCCGATTTTGAATGGGAGCGTATTTTTGCATTGCAACGCGTTGCTATTTGCGAGCCAAAATTTAACGCACCCGAACTCGAGGCCGAAAAAGGCAATGTTAAAAGTGAATTAACAGGATATTTAAATAACCACAACCGAGTGCTTTGGCCAAAAGTACAGCAACTACTTGGTGAAGATGTCTATACTTTTTGGCAGCGACTACAGACAATTCCAAATGTGACACTGGGCGACATTCGCGAACATCACAAACGCACCCATACAGCAAAAAACATGTGCTTTGTAATTGCCGGAAAGCTGCAGGGACGCAAGGCCGAAATTAAGCGCCAACTAGCTGATTGGGAGTTACCTGAGGGTGAGCGTTTTACGGTGCCGCGCGACATTTTAACGAGTGCTAACCCAAACCTTATTCGCCGCAAAGAGGCCTCAAACCTTACGTTTGGCTGGTCCATGACAATGCCGCGTGAAATCAGTGACGAAGAAGCCGAAGCAATGAACTGCTTGGACCAAATTTTAACCGGTACTACGCATTCGCGTATTTATGGTGCAGCACGTAAAAAAGGGTTGGCTTACGGTGTCTTTTCAGACACATCGGTGGGTTTTCATGATAGTAGCTGGGACTTTGGCGGGCAGGTAAACCTGGAAACGTCCGAGGCGTTATTTGATATTATCGTACGCGAAGTAAAGTTTGTACTTGAAGGCAAAATTACCGAAGCCGAACTCGCCGCGGCAAAATCGTACGCATTAGGCCGCTACCAAATGGGCGCGCAAACAGTGGCACAAATCAGCAATTTTTATACCGGCCGTTATTTTGCCGATGGCGTTGTAAAAGACTACGAAAAAGTGCCTGAATCTATCCGTAAAACCTCACGTGATCTTATGATAGGCACCGCCCGCGAATTCATCTCCAGTGACGCCTGGGTACTGGCGGGCGTAAGCAGCGGCGAGAAGAGTGATATTGTTTCTTTGAACGATAAATTAGCATCTATATTCGAAAAGCGATAAAATAGAAATATGAAAATTGCAATCGCAGGTTATGGCATTGAAGGAAAATCGAGTTATCAGTATTTTTCTTCCCGCGGCCATGATGTAACGATTGTCGATGAAAGAGATTCACTTGCAGACTCGCCTGAAGACGCACAGACGATGCTAGGTGCCGGGGTGTTTAGTAGGCTCAAGGGATTTGATGTGGTAATTCGGACGCCTAGTTTGCCCCCCCGCGCTATTACAACGGATGGTAAAGTGTGGTCAGCGACAAATGAGTTTTTCAAGCAATGTGAGGCTCCTATCGTTGGTGTTACTGGTACAAAGGGAAAGGGCACGACCAGTAGTCTTATTGCAGCAATTCTTCGTACTTCAGGGAAGAAAGTACATCTTCTGGGTAATATCGGAATCCCTGCACTTGATATACTTGAGCGTGTAAGGGCTGAAGATGTGGTTGTATATGAACTAAGCAGCTTTCAGCTATGGGATCTTGAGAGATCACCACATGTCGCAGTTGTGCTAATGATTGAGCCGGATCATCTTAATGTTCATGAAGATTTTAAAGATTATGTTGCCGCAAAAGCAAATATTGCAGCACATCAGATTCCTAGTGATATCGTTGTGTATCATCCGAACAATCAAGATTCGGCACGAATTGCCTCGGAATCCCTGGCGGGCACAAAGATAAGATATCTCACCCCCGAGGGTGCATATGTTGATGATAATTATATTAAAATTGCTGAACAGGTCATTTGTTCGGTAGGAGAAGTCGGTCTTCGGGGTGAATACAATCTCCAGAATATATGTGCAGCGATAAGCGCAAGCTGGCCAATGACACAAAATGTGGAAGTTATCTCTCAGGCCGTTAAAGAATTTAAGGGTTTAGAGCATAGGCTTGAGTTCGTGGCACATAAGCGTGGTGTGGACTTTTATGACGATAGCTATTCATCTGCACCAACGGCAACCATGGGTGCAATTTCGTCATTTTCGACACCTATTATTTTGATTGTTGGTGGCTATGAACGAAATATTGCCTTTGAGCCCCTTGTTAGCAGCATAGTTTCTCGCAAAAATATAAAAAAAGTTATAATTATTGGAGAGGTACGAAATCGCTTAGCGGATGCGCTTTCTCGTGTGGGTTATGAAAACTTTGTCATTTCTAATGAAACAGATATGAAGAACATTATGGGTAGTATTATGAAATACGCAACTTCAGGCGATACAGTACTTCTCAGTCCGGGCTGTGCAAGCTTTGATATGTTTAAGAACTTTTCCGAGCGTGGTGAGCTATTCAAACAAGCTGTAGGAGAAATTGATGAATAAATTTATTTTTAAAAGTTATGAATTCGATACTATCTCGAAAAAAGCGACATTTTATTATGGTTTTTCGGATGGAGCGGACTTCAAAGAAACTATAGAGTTCACCTCCATGAAAGAATATGATGAAGTGCTTCTTGATAGGGCACTATTTCTTAGTTTTGTGCTAGTCGGAACTTCATATTACAAAGCATTTCCAAGTAGTGAAGTAATATTCGAAAAAGATAAAATAGACAAGTGGCAGGCAGATTTCTTTGGTCGTGTTTATCAAGAAGGGCTGAGTCAATTTGCATTCGAAAACAAACTTAATAGAAGTAGTCTTGCGCATTTTCAGGCTAGCGGTGACTCTCGGTTAACATCTCAATCATATGAGGGAAATGGCATTATCGCACTCCAGAGTGGAGGTAAGGACTCACTGCTTACAGCGACACTTTTGGCAGAAAAAAAATTACCTTTCAGTTCTTGGTATACGAGTAGCTCATCGCATTATCCAGTACTATTGGACACAATTGGACAATCGCTTCATGTTTCACGTCGCACAATTGATAAAAATGGTCTAGCTATCGCATATGAACATGGTGGACTAAATGGACATGTTCCAGTGACGTATATCGTTGCATCATTTGCGCTTATTGATGCAATATTGAATAATGCTAATACTCTTCTTCTTTCAATAGGTCATGAAGGGGAAGAGCCACATGATTGGATGGGGAATCTTCCGGTTAACCATCAATGGTCAAAAACCTGGTTAGCGGAAAAAGCAATTGCTGATTATGTCCATAGATATATTTCTGAGGATATAAACATTGGTTCACCGCTTAGAATGTATAGCGAACTGAAGATTGCCGAATTATTTGTACGACACTCGTGGTCTCAGTATGGTCATATCTTCAGTTCTTGTAACCGTGCAAACTATAAACAAGGAAATGACAACTCAGAATTGAAATGGTGTGGTGAATGTCCAAAGTGCGCTAATTCATTTATCCTGTTTGCGCCATTCTTACCTGCGGCTGAGCTTAAGAGTTTATTCAATGGGCAGGATTTATTTGCCAAGGTGATGCTTCGAGACACATTTAAGGGGCTGCTTGGAGTAGATGGGATTATGAAACCATTTGAATGCGTGGGTGAAACAGATGAGCTACGGCTAGCCTATCATATGGCGATGGAGCGTGGTGACTATGAGTCACTTTCTTTCGAAGTACCCGTCTCGTCATTTAATTATGATTATGAATATGATGCTCAAGAATGGGCAAGGCAAATGGTACGGTAATTGCATGCAGCCGCTTTTAAAACGACTTGACATACTACAAAAGTCCATCGCGCAAGCGTATGAAACACTTGCGATTGACGACAAGGCCAAGCAGGTAACTGCAATTGAGCTTGAAC
>DATHGD010000016.1:0-2511 GCA_035317765.1 Saccharimonadales bacterium (SeqCode)
TGCGTTCACGCGGCATTGCCTCGCGAATGCCCGAGATCACAGTGATCTTGCCAGGCTTCGCTTCCGGGTGGTTCAGGCGGTACAGCGTGACGGTGGCCACCAGGTACTCAATGATCTCATCGGAACTCAGGCCCACCGGAAGGTAGTTCGGCACCCACTTGGCGCTGTACATCATGGCGATGTTCTGTCCCTGGTTGTTCAGGGACATATTACGGAAATCAGGCGATTCGAGCCAGTCGATGACCTCTTGCGCGCGCTTGAAGTTCTGCTTGGCTTTCTCGGCCTTCTGCAAGCGCCTCAGTGGGAATACGAGTACTCCGAACACGAGGACAGCGGCAGCGGTGACAAGGAGGTTCATGACGGATTCCTGTTCTGTGAAAAGTACGTGTAATGTCTAACATGTTTATTATAACATACTATGTATAAAAAAGCAATACTGTGCTATACTCTTACAGATATGATCGCCGATATTACAGTCACAGAAAAAAGCTTTGGCCCCAAGGTCCTGATGAGTGGGATCAAATTTTCTATTGACGATGGCGAAAAAGTTGGCGTAGTTGGCCGTAACGGCGTAGGAAAGTCGACATTATTTGGCATTCTAGCCGGCACAGACAAAGACTTTACTGGTGACGTTATTTACAAGCGCGGTACGGTGGTGGTGGCAACGGCGCAGGAGCACCATGATGTCGGCGACCAAACAGTATTGCAGTACGTTCTTTCCGGCCTGCCTGAATACCCTGCCCTTAGCCACATCATCGAAACCTACCCCGAAACCATGGGCGAAGACATGAAAAAAATCAACGACTACACCGATGCACTGCAGCGTTTTGACGACAAGGGGTTTTACCAGATTGAAGAACAGATTGAGCGCGAACTCGATAACTTTCAATTGCCGGGTGTTGCCCACCGAGCCTTTACTACCCTTTCGGGCGGCCAAAAGCGGCTGGTTGAAGTGGTTAAAATTATGCACTCCGATGCGCACCTGGCACTGGTGGACGAACCGACCAACCACATGGACTACATTGCCAAGCAACAGTTTATTGACTGGATGCAAGACGCGCGTGAAGCCATGCTGGTTATTACCCACGACCGTGATGTACTGCGCGAAGTCGACCGTATTATTGAGCTAAAAGACGGCGATAGTGTGAGCTACAAGGGCAACTACGACACGTATTTGAAGCAAAATGCGGTGAGTACCGGCTCGCAGATGAACGATTTTGAAATGGTTGAAAAGCGCATTGCCAATTTAAAGGTAAAAGTGCTCGACTATCAGCGCCTAAAAGAAAAGTCACGAAACCCGGGCACCATTCAGAAATTTAAGCGACTTGAAGAAACCTCGCGTAAAGAGCTGGCCGAGCTTCAGGCAAAAGAAAAGCCGACTTTTTGGATTGATAAAGAATCTGCGGCCAACCTTAACTATAAAGTTGCGGCGCAATACGATAAATTTAAGGCAAAAAACATTCGTATGAACCTTAAAAATGACGAATCACGCAGTACGCACGTACTGGTAAACGTAAAAGATTTATCGCTTGGCTACGGTGAAAAACCGTTGTTCGGCGGTATTAATATCGACCTTCGCGAAGGTGAAGCGCTCGAAATTCGTGGGCGCAACGGTGCCGGTAAGACAACGCTTATTAAGGCGCTGTTGACCCCAGACCTGCAAAAGTCGGACATAAAGCAGTTTTCTGGCGACATCACTCTCGACAAGCACATTCGCATCGGTGTATACGAACAAGAAGTTTCGCCAACCTACTTTGACTTGCCATTGACTGCTGCCATTGAACGCATGTATCTTGACCGTAATCTGTCTATTAGTAACACTAAAATTCGTGGCCTTATGAGTGACTATTTGTTTACTGAAGGCGATGGATTTGTGCCTATTTCGCGTCTGAGTGGCGGTCAAAAAGCCCGTTTTCAGGTGATTAGTATGTTGGCCAACGATCCGCAGTTGCTCATTCTGGACGAGCCAACCAACCACCTCGATCTTCCAAGTATCGAGGAGCTTGAAACAGCGCTCGAGCGCTATTCAGGTGCGGTATTGTATGTGAGCCATGATGGCTATTTCCGCGATGCAGTTGGCGGCGAATTTGTACAGGTTGGCGCTGCTTAAATAGGCGCAAGTGTAGGTGGTGACACCCATCAGTTCGATAATCCTTGCTAGTTGTCGTTTCTTATTACGCTTACGAGTTATTGGAATCTCACTTTAAAATTGTTTTTATGTGTGATTAAATAGATGACACTCATATGCCAACGCATATGATATGTATATTCCCTACTACAGTGAGGCTGCAGAATGTCTGTGTCTTTTGGCAAGGGTGCGGTTGCATTTTTCAACATCGGGTGGAAAGCCACGCTTGTTGTTGTCCCGCCGAAAGGTGGATTTGAGAACCGGTCGGCGAAAGACCCGGGCTTCATCTATATAGATGATGAGAAGACGCCTGAGGGTGTCTTTCGAAAGCTTCCTGTCATGGAACGAACAAGCGATACTGTGCGCGACATCGTTACTCTCAA
>DATHGD010000017.1:0-4794 GCA_035317765.1 Saccharimonadales bacterium (SeqCode)
GGCTGGTTTACGGGCACTTCTTCCCCATAATCAAGCCCTTGGTGCATGGCATGCCTACGATCAGCAGGACGGTACCTGCGACCTGTGTAAAACAAATGGTCGCTAAGCAGTTGAAAAAGCACAAGCGCCATTCTATAATAAGGGGAAAGAAGGAATAAAAAGGAGCGTTCGGACTAGACTAGTCCGTAAACAAGCGGTATGAACATACTAATGCTCGGGTGGGAACTTCCGCCGCATAACAGTGGCGGACTTGGGGTCGCGTGCTTTCATATGTCTAAGGCACTTGCACTTGAAGGCGCTTCGATCGACTTTGTGGTTCCCTACACTGCCCCGCACCCCGGAACTGAATTTATGACGATCCACGGTGCTACGAATCTTAGCCCGCTTGACCATTACGGCTCAATGGGCGCCTACGACAGTAAATATGCCGGGCAAAACGAGGGCTTTGGCGAAGATAACGGCCTGGGAGATATACGCGGCGTGCAAAAACAGTACGTTAGCTTTGTTGAGGGTCTGGTAAAAGATAAAAAACCCGATGCTATTCATGCTCACGATTGGCTTACTATGGAAGCTGGTATGCGCGCTAAAGAACTAACGGACGCACCGTTAATTGTGCATGTTCATGCTACCGAATTTGACCGCTCGGGTGACAGCTTTGGTAACCCGCTTGTTCACGAAATTGAATACCAGGGGCTGATGATGGCCGATCGAATTATTGCCGTGAGCAACATTACAAAAAGTATTATTGTGCAGCGCTACAATATTCCGGCCGATAAAATTGAGGTAGTATATAACGCTATTGATGTTGCTAGCCTTGGCCAGCACGACTACGACCGCCGGGCGTATACGTATATAGAATCGCTCAAAGACGAAGGTTATACGGTTATTTCTACTGTCACTCGATTTACCATTCAAAAAGGCCTGACACATTTTATTCGTGCCGCGGCCCGAGCCTGCGAAAAATACGACAAGCTGGTGTTTTTGTTGGCTGGTGACGGCGAACAGCGAGATGAACTTATTGCCCTCAGCGCCGAGCTGGGCATTGCCGACAAAGTGTTTTTTACCGGGTTTGTACGGGGAAAGCAATGGCGCGATGCTTATAACGTTTCCGATGTATTTGTGATGAGCTCGGTCAGCGAACCATTTGGTTTGACCGCACTTGAAGCGGCTCATCACAACGTGGCGCTTATTATAACGCGGCAATCGGGTGTTGGCGAAGTGCTTCACAACATATTTCGCTATGATTTTTGGGACATTGATGCATTGGCCGACCAAATGATTGGCCTTGCAACCTCACCTGCGCTCTCGCTGACGCTCAGACAGAACGTTCAGCACGAATATGCCCGCATATCCTGGAAAGACGTTGCAAGTCAGTGTATGCAGCTGTATGGCCGCGCGGGACGGGGAGCAAAGGCATGAGCAAGCGCGGTATAGTGCTGTATTTGCACGTTCACCAGCCACTTCGCGTACGTAAGTATAGTATTTTTGACACGGCCGAGCGTCACGACTATTTTAACGAATCCGACACGAGCAGCGACCGTAATAACGAGCGGGTGTTTAGAAAAGTAGCCGAAAAATCGTATCGCCCCATGAACGAGCTGCTTGAACGGCTGCTAAAGAACCACCCGGAGTTTAAAATATCGCTTAGCATTACGGGCACATTTATTGAACAGGCCGAAAGATGGACACCAGAAGTGCTCGATAGCTTTAAGCGCCTGGTTGCCACTGGTCGGGTCGACATAGTATCGGAAACCTATTATCATTCACTTGCCTTTTTTTACAGCCGGCCGGAGTTTGAGCGTCAGGTTGACTTGCACCGGCAAAAAATCCGTGAACTATTCGGCGTTGAAACGTCCGTTTTTCGTAATACCGAGCTAGCCTACAATGACGAACTAGCCAAATGGGCCGATGAATATGGGTTTAAGGGGATTCTTGCTGAGGGCTGGGACCCTATTCTCGATTGGCGCAGTCCAAACCACATGTATCGACCGGCGGGTACTAAAAATATTAGTTTGCTGCTGAAAAATTACCGGTTAAGCGATGATATCGCTTTTCGTTTTAGTAATAAAGCCTGGGAGCAATGGCCGCTTAACGCTGATACGTATAACGAATGGATGACTGCGGCGATTACCGATAGCCAGTTAGTGAACCTATTTATGGACTACGAAACATTTGGCGAACACCAATGGCACGATACGGGTATTTTTACTTTTTTCGAAAGCTTTATCGGCAAATGGCTCGAAAATTCCGATAATACGTTTTATACGGCAGCCGAAGCTGTGATGACTCATGCGCCGGTTGGCGAAATAAGTATGCCCCGTACCGTTACCTGGGCGGACACCGAACGTGACTTAACCGCATGGCTGGGAAATGCCATGCAACACGAAGCTCTGCGACACCTCTACGCTATGGAAGATGACATTTTGCGCACTGAAGACGCAAGGCTTATTGACGATTGGCGCAAGCTGCAAACTTCTGACCACGTGTACTATATGTGTACCAAGTGGTTTAGCGATGGCGATGTACATGCGTACTTTAGCCCTTACGATTCTCCGTATGACGCTTTTTTGTATTATATGAACGTGCTTCGCGATGTTCGCTACCGCCTTATGGAATATCACCGACACGGAGGCTTGCATGGCTAGGCCCATTGTTCTGAGTAACGGCGAGTTGCACGTTGGTATTAACCGGTACGGGCTTGTTCACGATTTTTATTTTCCCTATGTGGGCTACGAAAACCATGCTGCCGGCAAATCGCTTCGCCATCGTATTGGGGTATGGATTGATGGGCAAATAAGTTGGCTCGATGACCCGCATGCCGGCTGGGAGTTTCGATTCAGCTATCCGCACCGTGCTTTGATTGGCCATATTATCGCCAAAAACGATCATTTGGGGGTGCTTTTAGAACTTGATGATCTGGTTGATGCCCATATCAGTGCCTTTATGCGTAATATTCACGTGGTTAATCTGCGTGACCACCCGCGCGAGATTCGCCTGTTTATGCATCAGGCCTTTGTGATCGGTGATTCGCGCAGTAATACCGATACAGCCCAATATTTACCCGACACCGATGCCGTTTTACATTACCGGGGTCGGCGGGCGTTTATTATATCGGGCATGTCCGATGGCAAACCGTTCGACCAATACAGTATAGGCTTATTTGACATTGAAGGCTGGGAAGGCACTTACCGCGATGCCGATGACGGTGAGCTGAGCATGGGCGCGGTTGAGCATGGCCGGGTTGACTCGACACTGCGATTCAAATTAACCATGGGGCCGCACGATTCGAAGCGCGTTCACTACTGGATAGCCGCCGGAACCTCATCGCGCGAGGCGCTCTATATTCACAACCAGATTCGCCGTGACAGTGTGCCAAAACGATTGCACGATACAGCTGCCTGGTGGCGGGAATGGCTAGAGCCGGCAGTTAAAGTTGCCGAAAAAATCGCACCGGAATATCAGGACAGTTTTTTACGGAGCGTCATGATTATTAAGTCGCAAACAGACAAGCGCGGTGCCGTTATTGCCAGTACCGACACGACAATGCTTAACTATTCGCGTGACGCCTATGCGTACTGCTGGCCACGTGATGGTGCATTTGTATTGTGGCCGCTTATTCGCATGGGATACGTTGACGAGCCGCATCGTTTCTTTGAATTTTGTCAGCGCGGGTTACACCCGGGCGGTTACCTTATGCACAAATACAGGGCGGACGGCGCCCTGGGAAGCAGCTGGCACCCCTATATTCACCACGATGGCAGCATTGCGCCGCCTATTCAAGAAGACGAGACGGCTTTGGTGCTGTTTGTTTTTGCACAGTATTATCATATGCATCCAAGTCCACGGTTGCTGCGTGAGTTTTATCATACGATGATCGTGCCGATGGCCAACTTTATGGCGTCCTACATTGACAGTAGGACGGGGCTGCCAAAGCCAAGCTACGATTTATGGGAAGAGGTTTATCTTACGACAACGTACACGACTTCGGTGGTATACGCAGCCCTGCTTGCCGCTGCCGACCTGGCAGAGATAGCTGAAGATCCTGACAACGCAGTAAAGTGGCGCGCCGGAGCAGATGATATTTTAGCGGCGGCGCACAAGCACTTGTATAACAATGAACGCAAAGCGTTTTATAAAGGCTTGGTGGTGAAAAACGGCGAAATTGAATACGACTCTACGTTTGATATGTCGAGCGTGTTTGGCGCCTTTATGTTTGGCTTGTTTCCGGTTGGCAGTAGCGAGCTTACGGCAACAATGGAAACGCTCGCGTCAACATTTGGTGTAACCGAGGGGGCCAAAGGCCTGCCCCGGTATGAAAATGACCATTATTACCGCGCCAGCGATGCTATTACCGGGAACTGGTGGGTAATAACCTCGCTATGGCTGGCTCAGTACTACCTGGAGACAGACCGTGCACAGCAGGCGTCAGAGATTATTCAATGGGTGCACACTCATGCCACCGAAACCGATATTTTGCCCGAGCAAATAAGCCCTGTTGACGATTCGTTTGTATCGGTCGCTCCCCTTACCTGGAGCCACGCTGAGTATATTGGGACGTTGCTCGATACGATCGTAGAAAGCAAACCCCTATGAAAACAAAAGATATAGCCAAAAAAAGCAAGCAGCTTGCTAAAGCATTTATGCCTGCAGGAATCATTCAGTCGCAGCTTCACAAGCGCGTTTTTATGCAGTTTGCCGATAAAATCGGGTTTGTTTATTTTGGCTATGTAAACCAGCGAAGCGATGACCACCGGCTCGTGCGAGGACTGACCGTTTCGTCTAACCACCGTGACA
>DATHGD010000018.1:0-11671 GCA_035317765.1 Saccharimonadales bacterium (SeqCode)
ACCACTACATACACGGTCAATGCCAACCGTAACGACACTGTCTCCGTTAGCATTAAGGCAAAAAACTCCACGGGCACCTCTCCTGCCGGGCTTGCTGCAGCCACTATTCCGCCGTGGTATGCTTGTCCGTTGCAAAACGGCTGGAACGATTTTGGCGCTCAATTTGCCCCGGCAAGCTACACAAAAACAAACACCGATATAGTTATGCTAAAGGGAATCATAAAGGATGGCACCACTACCGGCGACACTGTAGTATGCACGCTGCCCGTTGGCTATCGTCCGACTGCGCGTATTATGTTTCAAGTAGCCAGCAACAACGGGCCGGCGCGCGTTGACGTGTTCCCTACAGGTGAAGTTGCGATCAATTTTGCCAACAATGCCTGGCTTGCGCTTGATACCATTAACTTTGTCGCCAGCACCGCCTCTTACCCATGGACACCCCTCCCCAGAAGTAACGGATGGCTCAATTTCGATAGCGGCTTTTCGCAAATTCAGTCCAATATAGACTCACTAGGGCGCGTTCATGTACAGGGGCTATTAAAAAGCGGCACCAATACCGACCCAACCACCGTTGCCACCTTGCCAGTCGGCTCACAATCCCCCCAGTTTTCCTTCATTCCGGCCGCGGGCGGCGGAGGAACCTTTAATTACACGGTTATCAATAACAACAGGACTATTTCAACAAAAGGTGTTGTTAATAGCCCTGTATGGTATTCCATTCAGTCGATGTTTTACCCGGCAAGCTTTGGAAGCTGGAACCCCTTAACACTACAAAACAGCTGGACACTCTTTGACCCAGCATATTCCACCCCACAATATGCAAAAGGAACTGACGGTATCGTTAAGGTAAAGGGAATGATCAAGTCTGGTAACACCGGTGCGGGCATTGTCATAGCAAATCTACCTGTTGGGTATCGACCCAAGGAAACCCTGCTAATCCATTCGGTTGCATGGGGAGCATACGCCCGCGTAGATGTACAACCAAACGGTGATGTCACTGCCCAGGGCGTCAACTCGGGCTGGACGTCCCTGGACGCGATAACTTTCATAGCAGAACAGTAGAGTTATACACACATCCTGCTCATGTTTTTTCAATAACGCTTGCGCTTAAAACACAACGGTAGTATCATACAAACATACATAATTAATTAGGGGGCGAATTAAGATGAGTCTTAACAACATAAAAAAAATGAAGAAAGATAACGGTTTTACCATCGTTGAGCTTTTGATTGTGATCGTTGTGATCGGGATCTTGGCGGCGATTGTGATCGTGGCTTATCAGGGTGTTACCGCAAGGGCGAATACAAGTAAAAATCAAACTAACGCCGTTGCTGTTCAGAAAAAAGCAGAGGCTTATTCAGCCGACACAGCGGGCGGGAATGGTCAATTTCCAACTTCTGCAACCACCTTTACGGCCGTAGCCTCAACGGCTCTTGGTGCACCTCCAGCAGGAATTACCCTTCAGGCAGGAGCCCCAACATCGGCTACAAACACTACAACAGTTCAGTACCAAGGATGTACAACATCAAGCCAGGTTGTCGGATATAAAATTAGTTACTGGGATTTCACCGGAACACCAGCTGTAAAAACAATTACCGGTGGAGATGTAAGCGGAACTTGTGCATAACATAAGTCTCTAACGACAAGTACAATAAATAGAGTCGTTTACATAGATGAGACGACTCTATTTATCTATTCTAAATCGAATAGATAAAATGATATGCCACACACTTTAAGTCAATATCCTCAATAAGAAGAAATTAAAGGCGAATTAAGATGAGTCTTAACAACATAAAAAAAATGAAGAAAGATAACGGTTTTACCATCGTTGAGCTTTTGATTGTGATCGTTGTGATCGGGATCTTGGCGGCGATTGTGATCGTGGCTTATCAGGGTGTAACTTCAAGAGCGAATAATTCTGCTGCCCTATCTACCGCGACTCTTGCCACAAAGAAGGCCGAGGCATATAACGCCGATATAGGTAATTACCCGGTAACTTTTGCTACACTAACTGGCGCTGTTAGCAATACTCCGTATAGATTAAACGGTGTCGCATCTATTGCAACGCTAGCCAACACCACACCAACCAATACTATTAATTTTGAAGTTTGTGGATCAGGAACCCCCGCAAACCTCGCAGCTATCACTACTAGTACTGTCGTAGGTATAAGAGCTATCTATCGAGATTACACAGGGGCAGGAAGTGACATCACGCGCACCGCCGGAACTACAACCGGAGCTGGCGTTAATTGCTTCGATAGCCTAGGGTCTGCAACATAAAAAAGCTTTTTGCCTATCACCTATTTCATTGACATAGCAAAAATAATAATTTAGATTGAAGAAACCTCCGAAAGAATGCATTCGTTCTCTCGGAGGTTTTACTTCCTCCACAACCTAGACCATATAGTGAGAGATTAGGTTCTTTCTATCGCTGAATGTCATCAACCCTGCTGTCATATGATCTTTGGCTATTGCGACCCCCAATATTCTGAGTATCATCCCACTCGTATATAGAATTCACGAAATCGTCTATACCTAAGGCTACCGCGCTCCAGTCATCGTGATCATTAGGCGCGCCGTTCACTCCATGTGAATAGTCCGTTCTAGATAGTTGAAACCTATAGCTCATTACGCTTTCGTAACCCAAGGAAGGGTTTTGGCCTAAAGGCTTGTCAATTTCGCCATAGATACACTCAGCTGGTTGACTAGGGTAATTTTCAGAGCTTTGGCTAGTTAAGCATAGATTGTGGCCCAATTCATGTAATATAGTACCGGCTATGGCTGTATCAAGATTTGTAGGATTTATACTTTCTACCGCTTCTATCGATATTATACTGTCATCATCACCTGGAAACGAAGCGCCAGTAGTCCCCGCCTCACCATCGCTAACTTCATAATTGTGACCTGTTATCATGTAATGCCATATATTGCGTCTGTCTGCGCTAAAGTTAGCTGTGACAGTAGAAGTTCCATTCTTTTGGTCGTAAAAATCTAATTTGTTTTCCGTAGGAGCAAATATCAAACTTCCGCTAAAAGTAGGAAGCTGGTTACCACCTCCAAATTGGCCGGTATCGGCATGGAATATAATGCCCTTATCTTCATAGGCATCTTTTACTAAATCCAGCTGCGTAGCACTCGGTTTGAAGCTTCTATTGTTAGAATCTTTCATCCAATCAATTTCAACATACAAATCTTTAGCTACCGGATCAGGATATGCACATTGTGAACCACAGAATACATTGTTTCGACTATAATACCATTGAGATTCAACGTAGTCACTCAGCCCATCCCCATCAGTGTCCTTGTTGGTGTTAGAGGTGCCTTGTACTACTTCCCGGGACGCGACTAAGCCGTCTCCATCGAGGTCCGTAGATACTACTTCACCCGCGTAACCCGTAGGGTAAGAAATCGGGGTATTTATAAACCAGGGGCGAGCATCAGTATTAAAGCCCGTATCCGTGGACTCCCAATCGGAAGCAATGGTAAAATTTGGAGAACCAATATGACTATGTAACCACGCGATATCTTGTGTTCCCGTATACCTTGCCACCTGATTTACGACTACACTACAATCCGATGTATTTTTGAGTGATAAACGCACATTATAAACATAGTCACCATCCGTATTTCGAGTGTAGGCAAATGTATGTCCACCCGCGCTGCCAAAATCTATATAAGCGGTTGGGGACACGGTAAATTGAATGAATACAGACTGACCAAATTCCGTACCGTGAATGTTGGTGTATCCAGCGTTAAAATTACCCTGTGATACAGATATGGACGAAGAAGCATTGAACGCATCTCGCATTTCTTCAAATGTCACACCACCAATACGTTGTGTCCAATCGTCACCCCACTTTGTAGAGTCCAAGAATACAGATGACCAACTTGAACTTAAATCATGCACTCCACAAGCCGGCAAGAGCGAACCTGGCATACGTGCAACATGTACACCATCGACAGTGGTAATCGTATTGTCATAAACAGACGTGGCATTAGCGACCGAGAAGGGAAGCAGAGAACAGACCAATGATGACACCAATACAAATATAGCGACAAGACTACCATTTAAACACAACTTTCTCCACATAACCCACCCCTTCTATCAAGATTCCCATTTAATGCTTTTAGTATAACTCATCAAACCTTAAGCTCAAATACAAACAAACCTCTTAGCACTTGTTAGTGCAGCTTCAATCTTCAGCCGTAAAGCAGTTACCTATCGATCGCTCGGAAGCGGAAATTGTTGCACGAACTCTTTTACTTCCTTGCGGAGGTTCGCTAGCAACTGCTCATCATCGCGGGCATCGATTGCCTGCTTCATCCAATCGGCAATTTGCGCCATGTGCTCCTGCCGAAGGCCGCGGGTGGTAATAGCGGGCGTGCCAAGGCGAATGCCGCTAGGCCTGAATGGCGGCAGCGGATCATCGGCAACAGCATTGGCGTTTAGCGTAAGGCCAATTTTATCGAGCGCAATTTCGGCTACCTTGCCATCGATACCAAAACTTTTGTATACATCGGCCAAAATAAGGTGGTTACTTGTTCCGCCCGTTACCAGCTGGAAGTCCCGTTTCAATAACTCATCGGCAAGTACCGCAGCATTTTTCACTATCTGCGCAGCATATTCTTTAAATTCGGGTTGCAAGGCTTCGTGAAACGCCACGGCTTTTGCAGCAATCACATGCATATGCGGGCCGCCCTGCATACCAGGAAAAATCGAACGGTCGATAAGCGTTGGAATGTTTTCAAGCGTCTTTTCGGGTTTTTTAAGCGGGTTACCTACAACGCCTTTTGAAAGAATCAGTCCGCCGCGTGGACCACGAAGTGTTTTATGGGTGGTCGTGGTAATAACATGAAAGCCATAATCAAACGGATTTTTGGCCACGCCACCTACAATAAGCCCGGCAATGTGCGCCATGTCGGCCATTAGTAGCGCGCCAACTTCGTTACCAATTGCGGCAAACTTTTCGTAATCGAGCTCGCGCGGGTAGGCACTAAAGCCAGCTAGAATGATTTTTGGTTTGTGCTCTAGGGCTAAACGGCGAAGTTCATCGTAGTCTATTTCACCCGTTGCCGGGTCTTTCATCTTATACCGCACAAAATTATATAAATGCGCACTGCGAGTTACCGGCGCTCCATGGGTTAAGTGGCCGCCATGAGATAAATCCATCGCCAGCACGGTATCGCCCGGCTCTAGCCATGCGCTGTATACTGCTTCGTTTGCGGGTGCACCAGAGTGCGGCTGCACGTTGGCATGGTCTGCCTTAAATAATTGCTTGGCACGATCGATCGCCAGCTGTTCTATTTGGTCGGTAAACTCCTGTCCACCGTAGTAACGGCGACCTGGATACCCTTCGGAATATTTGTTGGTGAGTACGCTTCCCAGCGCACTAAGCACCTGACGCGATACGTAATTTTCGCTCGGAATCAGCTCCAGTCCGTCACGTTCACGTTGCTCTTCACCCGCTATTAAATCGGCAATTTGCGTGTCTTGCATGGCTAGTCTCTCCTATTTCACCCTATTATATCATTGATTGTATGTATATCGTATGTGATATAATAGAAAAATGAGCAATGATGACTACAAAGTGAAAATTGGTGCATTAATTCAAGAAGCCCGCACCCACCGCGGCCTCACCCAGGCAGAGCTGGCAAAAGAACTCGCTACCAGCCAAAGTGCTGTTAACCGTATTGAAAAAGGCGGCCAAAACATCAGCCTTGAAATGATCGCCCGTATTAGCGATGTACTTTCAAGCAACATCGTTACCTTAAATAACACCGGAAAAATTAACTTTCGTGTCCATGGCGGGAAAAAACTCTCTGGCAGTATTGAAGTAAAAACCAGTAAAAACGCCGCTGTTGGCCTGCTTTGTGCCGCGCTTTTAAATAAAGGTAAAACCACCCTTCGCCGCGTTGCCCGCATTGAAGAAGTAAACCGTATTATTGAGGTGCTGCAAAGCATCGGTGTTAAGACCCGCTGGATCGCCGGCACAAATGACCTTGAAATCATGCCGCCAAAACGCCTTGAGCTTGAAAAAATGGATATTACCGCTGCCAAGCGTACCCGCACGGTTATTATGTTCCTGGGCCCACTACTTCATCAATATAACGATTTTAAATTGCCATTTGCCGGTGGCTGTAACCTTGGTACCCGCACGGTTGAGCCGCACATGGTTGGCCTAGCACCATTTGGCCTCGATGTTGAAGCAAAACCAAACACCGACTATTACCATGCAACCGTCAAAGAAAAAAAGATCACAAAAGCGATTTTACTTACCGAACGCGGTGAAACAGTTTCCGAAAACGTTATCATGGCCGCCGCTCTTTACGATGGCACCACTGTCATTCGTAACGTCAGTTTTAACTACATGGTGCAAGATGTTTGTTTCTTCCTGCAAAAACTAGGGGTTAAATTTGAAGGTATTGGCACCACTACCCTTAAAATCACTGGTCTCAAACACATTAATAAAGATGTTGAATACTACCCAAGCGAAGACCCAATTGAAGCTATGAGCCTGATTGCGGCCGGTATTGTAACCGACTCTGAAATCACTATTACCCGCGTGCCGATTGAATTTACCGAGATTGAACTTGCCGTTCTTGAAGGCATGCATCTTAATTACGAACGCACCGAAGAATACAAGGCCCGGAATGGCCACACCCGCCTGGTCGACATTACCCTGAAGCATTCCGAGCTTCACGCGCCAAAAGACAAGCTGCACAGTATGCCGTTTCCAGGGGTCAACATGGACAACCTTCCCTTCCTAGGGCTCATCGCCACTGTTGCCTACGGCCGTACCCTCGTACACGACTGGTCATACGAAAACCGCGCTATTTACTTTACCGAACTTACAAAACTAAATGCCCGCATTGAAATGGTCGACCCGCACCGCGTATACATTACCGGCCCTACCAAGTGGAAAGCCGGTGATGTCGTAGCGCCGCCTGCCCTTCGGCCGTCTGTGGTTGTGCTTCTTGCGATGCTTGCTGCGCCCGGCACGTCAACACTGCGCGATGTGTATTCTATTAACCGAGGCTACGAAGACTTTGCCAACCGGCTTAACACGCTTGGCGCCAACATTGAAACCGTCCGTGAGATCTAACAACCTTCAAATTCCTTCATGATATAATATGCTTGGCTCTTACAGTAAGCTACCAAGCATAGAGGGTGACGAACGTGGATGTTATTATCGCCATTGCCACCAATGGTCATGTTGTGTCGGTTACTATGTGCAGCAAAGGAAGGGTACAACAGGCGTACACCGAGCTCATTGTGGCAAGAAATTACGTGGCCCTACTAACCGGTCTTGCAGAACATATTCCACGCTTGCTAGGAAATAGCCATCGTCTTGTTGCAATTGGCATCAGTGCTCCAGAAAACGAGCCCAGTAACCCAAGACTATTTCTGGGCTGGACAGGGGTTCGACTTGCCGAAGTGCTCAAGAACCGGCACAATGTTCCGGTTGCGACCGTGGCTAACGAAGGCCTTGTGATAGATTACGACAATGTTGCGGCACAAAACGCAGCAATCGATGCTGCCCTGGCGCTTCTTCGCTAGCCGGTAAGGTCTTTTTGTCAGTTTTTCTTCCGCTAATAAGTAAAAACTGATGCTTTACCCTGAAGTTATTACTGGCAAAATATCCGTATAATATGGTACAATAACTCATGTTTGGCGAATGTAGCTCATCTGGTTAGAGCGCCGGGTTGTGGTTCCGGAGGTAGTGGGTTCAATCCCCATCATTCGCCCCAAGCATAAGCACAATGATTAGAGACTTCTTTGGAAGTCTCTTTTTTTGATATGATAGGTATATGAAACTGCGGTTTGTTTATGTGCACGGAAACCAGGCAACACACTGGTCTTTTGCTTGGGCGCCATGGCTAAAAGAGGAACTGGAGCGTGCAGGATTCGAGACTTTTTTCGAGACAATGCCAGATTCAATCATCGCTCGTTCTGAATACTGGATTCCATTTCTTAGAAACCATGTTAAGGTTGGTGAGAATGATGTAATCATCGGCTGGTCGTCCGGCGCTGTCGCCGCAATGAGATATGCCGAAGATAACAAAATTAAGGGTTCGATTCTTGTATCGCCCTGCTACACCGACCTCGGGGATGAAGATGAGAGACTGAGTGGTTATTATGATAAGCCTTGGAATTGGGATGCTATAGACACTAACCAAGATAATATTGCCTTATTTTGGGGTGACAATGACCCCTACATTCCTCAAGAGGAGTTCGATTACATAGCAGAACAGCTAGATCCCTTTCGTGCAAAAATATCAGATGCGGGACATTTCATTGAACGTACCGAGTTTCCTGAGCTACTAACCTACATTAATCAAACGTATAAATAATTCGAACATCCCTTACTATCCCGCCCCATAGAGGTTATGCTTAAAAGACACCGTTTTCGGTGTCTTTTATTGTTATGATTGGTATATGACTAAATATGTTCTTAACTCTGGCGGTATCAAACGTCAACCTAATCTAAAAAAGCAATTTCATCGAGAACTCGTAAAAGACCTTGGTAACGCACCAAAGATCCTCATATGTAGCTTTGCGCAACCACGAGAGTATTGGGAAGCTAAGTTTGGTGGATATAGCAATACAATCCTGGAAGATATGCCTGAAAGCATTTATCCAGAATTTGTACTTGCTATGCCCGCTGAATTTATCGAACAGTGTAGGCAGGCTGACGTAATCTATTTTAATGGAGGAGATGACCATTTATTGCAGTATTGGATGAAGCAGTTTGACTTACCGACCCTATTTAAAGTTAAAATAATCGCTACCAACTCAGCTAGCTCAGACATGTTGACCGTTCATTATTGGACTTGTGATTGGAGAAAATGTGCAGACGGCCTTGGTATCTTACCCATTAAGTTCATTCCACATTATAAGTCAGACTTCGGTAACGATGATCCTCGTGGGCCAATCAACTGGGAAGAGTCATATAATCATCTCCGAGAATACGGTGATAAGAGTCTTCCAATTCACGCGCTCAAAGAAGGTGAATTTATTATTGTTGAGCAATAATAGTTCGAACATCTCTCACTATCCCGCCCCAAATTAAAAACGAGACCTTTTGGTCTCGTTTTTAATTTGGCGTGATTGGCGGATTGAACCCACTGCGAATTCTCTTTAGAAAATACGCGCATAGTGGGGTCGCGTAGTGCAGCGAATTTATTGGCGATACCCCCATCATTCGCCCCAAGTAGCCTAGGCTTTCCAAGCAAATTCAAGTTGAATATTATCAGGGTCACGAAAGGTGACGATCTGGACGCCATTTGACAAAGTCTTCACTTCACTACGATTAATCTTCTGAGTGTCTAGAAAATCCACGGCTTCTACCAGCCCGGTCTCACCCACTACCCTAAAAGCTAAGTGATCAAGACCTACCGAGAATTCGTCAAACCGCTCAGAGGCTCGTTTCGCTTGATGCGTTGTAAGTCCTATATTCATATCACCCGCTCCAAACATTATAAAATCTGGATATTCTGCAACGAGTTTAAACCCAGGAAGTTGTTCGTAAAAAGCCTTAGATCGACTAAGGTCCGAAACAGTCAATTTTACGTGATGAATACTCTTAATTTTCATTAAACGTTCTTTGCATCAATCATTAATACATATGCCGGCTCTTTAGCAACAGGTTTATGGGTTATACCCTTTGGGATAACTGCACCCTCCCCTTCATCTAATTCGATATTACCATCTTCGGTAATAATTGTAATCTTTCCTTGATATACAGTAAAAAACTCATCGTATTCATGACTATGATCCTTATATTCACCCTGAAATAGAGCGATACGTAAGACCTGACCATTGAATTCCGTTAAATCAATTGGCGTCCATGGCTGGTTGATTTTCGCAATTGCATCTTCAATTGAAAATCTCGTATTCATAATACAAATAGTATACCAGACTCCACACAAGCAGTTCGAACGTCCCTTACTATCCCGCCCCAAGCATAAGCACAATAATTAGAGACTTCTTCGGGAGTCTCTTTGTTATACTGGAAAAATGAAGAAAGACTTTTCCCACCCAGCACTCGATGTTCAGAAAAACAAACCCCTTGTCTATACGGCAATGTCCAAACATCTGTTCTATTACCGAATGTTCATTTCTGTATTCGTATTAGAAAACGGTGGCGTGCCACTTAACCCTTTTATGGTCTTCGATTACTTCCTGCTTGATGCTGTAGATCGTGATCTTGTACGCGAAGGTAACAATAATCTAGTTAAGCGCTGTGATGAGATTTGGGTCTTTGGTGCTGTTAGTAATGGAGTGCTTGCAGAGATTCAAATCGCCAATGAGCAAGGTAGAATTGTTCGTTATTTCGTAATTGAAAAGCCTCATAATATTGTCGAGACAACAAAGGATAAAATTGAAATGGAAGATGAAGTAGCTGACATGAGACACTTACTATAAAACTAGCTCAATACTCGGCAGCTTTAGCTGACGATAGTAGGGGGGTCGCGCAGCGCAGCGAAATTATGGAAAAGTTTACTTTTACCAGAATAAGCAAGCGGAGGAGCAAATGTGCTTGCGATACCCTCATCATTCGCCCCAAGTATGAGTATTATAAAAGAGACTTCTTCTGGGAAGTCTCTTTGTTTTGGTATGATGAATATATGAAAAGCTTATACCTCGCTTCAGGTTCATTTTTACGTAAGTTCATTATGGAACAGTCTAAATTGCCGCACGAAATCATTGCAGCCGATATAGACGAAAGTGTATTTGATCACTTATCCGTTGATGAGCGAGTCGTTAAACTAGCAGAGGAAAAATGCAAGAAAGTGTCCAAGACGCACACCGACTCGATTGTTATTGCGGCCGACACGCTTACGGCTGATAGTGACGGAAAAGTATATACCAAACTCACCGGAAGCGATGACCCATTTCAAGCAGCACTTGCTCTAAGCGGCAAAACAATCCAAGTATTCACAGGGTGTGCCATGTACACACCAGACCACGGCCTTTCATCGGTACTTGCAACAGCTACGATAACTTATCAGTCTTTCTCGGCAGCAAACCTTCGGCGCTTAACAGCCGATGATAACCCGAACATTCGCAGCGGCGCGCTTGGCATGTTCTA
The DNA here is from genome assembly GCA_035317765.1 of Saccharimonadales bacterium (SeqCode). Classification (GTDB taxonomy): domain Bacteria; phylum Patescibacteriota; class Saccharimonadia; order Saccharimonadales; family Saccharimonadaceae; genus DATHGD01. Next base: position 11,094 of record DATHGD010000018.1, read on the forward strand.
CGATGCGCCAGGTTTTACCCTTATCGAGCACCTTGAGGGATCATACACAGGTGCATTTGGGCTACCGATGGAATTTGTATATCAACAACTTGAATCATTAGGGCATTTCGATACACAGAACATAAATTAGTTCGAACATCTCCACGGTACCATAGAAAAAGAGCCCTGCGCCTACTCTGACCGAAAGTGTGTCGTTAAGGACACAGCATTCCGGTCAGAGCGGCGAAGGCTCTCAGGCAGCGATGGTCAGCAGGATGCGCACCACGAAGATGCTTGCGATCCAGATGACCAGGCATAGAACATGTACGATTCGGACCCACAGAGGGCGATGGGAACCGATGAGGGCACCACCATGAACGACTGCACATCCTGTTGCGAAGCACATCCACGACCACGCGGCTTGGTCATTTGCTTCCATGCCTGCCGTGATGACGAAGAAGACGAGTGCGGTGGCTGCGCTCAGGAGGGCGCCGATAGCCATGACTCTGACTCGAGTGTCTTCGGTCCGGCGAATTGAGCTGATCATCTATTGCTCCTCATCGAAGGCGAGAGTACTACCTCTTTGTATTATATCGCTT
>DATHGD010000019.1:0-3600 GCA_035317765.1 Saccharimonadales bacterium (SeqCode)
ATTCGTATCGAGGATGTCTTAAACGTAGGGTGTGGCGTTGGGCCGCTTTTTGGCTCTATTACTATCTCCAGCCGCGTTATGAATTCGGTGGACCATTTTGAAATAAATTTTTTATGGCGCAACGAAGCGATGTACCTAAAAGATATAATTCAGGGGTATATGATTGCAAAGCACAATAAAATTGATACCAGTCAGCTCGCCAAGGATGAAATGATTGAAACCCTGACCGAATTGGGTCACGATTCAAGTGCGCAGTAGCGTATACTAAAACAATGATTACGTATTATACCGATGGCAGTTGCAGTCCAAACCCGGGCCCGGGCGGCTTTGCTGTAATAAAAAATATGCAGCCGGCAGTGTTAGGGCGAGAAGCAGATTCGACTAATATTCGCATGGAAGGCAAGGCGTTGATTGCGGCACTTACCGATGCAGATGGCGAAGCGTGCGAAATTTATACCGACAGTGAATTTTGGATCAATGTTATTACAAAATGGTCTCTTGCATGGGAAAAAAATGGTTGGAAGAAAAAAGGCGGCGAGATAAAAAATCTCGATATCGTGCAAGAAGTGTGTCCATTATACCGTTCATCCAGCGCCAAGCTTATATGGGTGCGCGGTCACAATAACGATGAAGGTAACGAACTAGCAGACGTATGGGCCAACAAAGCTCGCGAAGGCACTACTATTTAAAGCAAACGCAGCCGGATTAATTTGTCATTAAAAGAATGGGGGAATAGTATGATAGAACCAGATTTTACAGGTTTAAAAGCACTCTATTTTAACGGGACGCTTAAAAAATCACCAGAGGTAAGTAACACCGAAGGACTCTTACGCGCCAGTATGGAACTTATGGAAAAGCACGGGGTCAAAACCGAGCTGATTCGCACAATTGATCACGATATTGCAACGGGAGTCTACCCGGATATGCGCGAACATGGCTGGGCAACTGATGAATGGCCTGAACTTTACAAAAAGGTGCAAGAAGCCGATATTTTAGTGGTATGTGGCCCTATTTGGCTTGGCGACAATAGTTCGCAAACAAAAAAACTAATTGAACGGTTGTACGCAAATTCGGGCGAGTTAAACGAAAAAGGCCAATATGCCTACTATGGAAAAGCGGGCGGCGCAATTATTACGGGTAATGAAGACGGGCTGAAGCACTGTGCCATGAATATTCTTTACAGCCTTCAGCACATTGGCTACATGATTCCGCCTCAGGCTGATGCTGGTTGGCTGGGCGAAGTGGGACCAGGGCCAAGTTACCTCGACAAAAACTCGGGCGGCCCCGAGAACGACTTTACTAATCGCAATGTGACATTTATGGCATATAATTTAATGCACACGGCAAAAATGCTAAAAGATGCCGGCGGGCTGCCAATCTATGGTAACCAGGCAGATAAATGGAAGAAGGGCGAGCACTTTGGGTTTGAGAACCCAGAATACCGCTAGGGTTTGTTATGAGAGAAATTGAAATTAAAGTGAAAGTCGCCAACAAGACGAGGCTTCTAGAAATAGTCAAAGAACGTGGTATGACCGTGACAGAGCCGGTAACGCAGCGCGATCAAGTATTCGGACTTCCTAGCGAGGATGGAGGTGGGAGCAACTCTGCACCGTGGCTTCGTATTCGAACCGAAACGATAAACGGAACAACAAAGCAAATTTTTACTTTAAAAAAATCGATCACTAATCAAATGGATAGCATCGAGCATGAAACTGAAATTGAAGATGCAGTCGAACTGGCGAAAATCATTCACCATATTGGGTTTACACCGTATTCCGATTCAACTAAAACTCGTCAAAAAGCTCATGACGGAGATATTGAGATTTGCATTGATAGCGTTGAAGGGTTTGGCGACTTTGTTGAGGCTGAAAAACTAACCGATGAAGCTGCCGATTACGGCGTGGTAGCTGAAGAATTATGGACAGTTTTAGAGCGACTTGGCGCTAAGCGTAGCGATGAAGTGACCGATGGGTATGATGTGCTTACCCGTAAACAGCAGAGCTTAGAAACGTAGTGGTGTATCTTTTGTGTTATAGTAATCAGTGTTAACAATTTAATATCAAGAGCGCGATGAGGGACTGGCCCTATGACTCGCCGACAACCTGCGTTTTACGCAAGGTGCCAATTCCAGCCTGAGGCTTTCAGGAAAGATATGTGTCTTTTGTGCTCATAACTCCTTTCTAAAAGCTCTTCAGGGCATATATGAGAGGAGTTTTTATATGTCTAGCGCAACCTTTTACCGGACGGCCGAGAGTGTGTCGCCTAAGCACCCGGATAAACTATGTGATCAGATATCTGATGCTATTTTAGATGCGCACCTGGCCGAAGATCCATTGGCCCGCGTGGCGGTTGATGTCGCGGGCGGACATGGTTACGTGTTTGTAACGGGTGAGGTAACAAGCAGGGCAAAAAATGTGAACGTCAAGAGAATTGTCCGGCGTATTGCAGGTGATGGGATGACGGTGTATGAGCACTTGGTAAAGCAAAGTAGCGAAATTGCCCAAGGTGTAAATGTTGGTGGTGCTGGCGACCAGGGTATTATGATTGGCTACGCTACAAACGAAACGACTGAGATGCTGCCACTTGAGGTGGTGCTGTCGCGCCGATTGAACCAATTTTTATTTGCAATGTGGCCCCACGATGGTAAAACGCAGGTAACGCTAAAAGACGATAACGTTGTATCTGTAGTGGCCAGTTTTCAGCATGCACCGCAAAAAGAACTACGAGCTGCAGTAGAAACGTGGCTGGAAGAATACGCTGCGAGTAAAGATGTCGTACTTCATATTAATCCAAGCGGTGATTGGGATCAGGGTGGATTTGATGCCGATGCCGGACTCACTGGCCGCAAACTGATTGTTGATAACTATGGCCCGCGTATTTCTATTGGCGGGGGCGCCTTTAGCGGTAAGGATGCCAGCAAAGTCGACCGATCGGCGGCGTATATGGCACGCAAAATTGCCGTAGACTACCTAAAAAAGTATGATGCAAAGGAAGTATTTGTGCGCCTGGCGTATGCAATCGGCGTGGCCGAGCCGCTTGAGGCAACGGTTATTATTGATGGTGTGCATAGACTAGTGGAAGGTTACGACCTGACGCCAAACGGTATTATAGTTGCACTTGAACTACGCCAGCCGCAATTTGAAAAAACGGCGCGCTATGGGCATTTCGGGCACGGTTTTACTTGGGGATAGACTACTTTTTTACAAATAATTTAGTAAATTCTTCCGGTGTAAGATCGTAGTTAAACCCGGGTGTGAACTCTTGCAGACGGCCATGAGTACGCTTATCGTAAGCGGGTATGTCTTTGAGTGCCACGAAGCACACGATGGCAAACCGCCCCACCTGTGAGCTGGTTTCGTTTGCCAAGACGCGATGGGAAAGTGCTTTGATTTCACCGCCCGAAACAAGCTGGGTTTGCATGCTGGTAAAAGCCGCGGCTTCGCCCTCGGCAACGGGAAGTGATTGCCACTGCCGGGTATCAAGCGTTAGCCGCTGGCACCCATCGGTTGTTTCGTAAAGATGAAAAGTAAAGCCGCTGTGATCGGTATGCGCCTCGGCAATAGTGCCGCCCGGCGTTTGGCCGCTGGGGTAATGAAGGAA
>DATHGD010000020.1:0-4236 GCA_035317765.1 Saccharimonadales bacterium (SeqCode)
CGATAGCAATAAGTACCACATCTTTTGTAACCGCGAACGCCCCAATAACGCCATCGAAGCTAAAGCTGGCGTCCAATACCTCTAAGTACAAAAACGAGGCAAACCCGGCGAGCGCTGCTTTTTGAGCAGTTGTTTTAAGTGCTTTGCTTTTTTCAGCCATTTCACGTTGCTTCGTAAAAACTTCTGAAACACCGTGAATTAACGCATAAATCAAAATACCAGCAAACCCTGCTGTCAATGTTTCTTGCGGGTGGTGGTTGAACGGAAGAGCCGCCAGAATAATAAGTATTACCGAACTTACCGCAGCATGCAGCCATTTACGACCAACAACCTGCATAGGACGTTCGATTCGACCAAGCCAATGAATAGTACGGTCGTTATCGAAGAAGAAGTGAAGCGTAAGCATAAGAAGGAACATGCCGCCAAACGAGGCAATGCTTGGGTGCGCACCGTGCAACACCTCGGCGTATTTTTCAGGGTTGTTAAGCGCCAAGTTAATTACGTCACCCCATGGCAGACCCGCCGAAAGCATAACAATGACAATCGGAAAGATAACCCGCATACCAAATACCGCAATAAGAATACCGACAGTAATGAACATTTTTTGCCAGAACGGCGTCATGGTTGCCAGTACCCGGGCATTAATAATAGCATTGTCAAAGCTAAAGGTTATTTCAATGACCATCAGCATTAACGCGACAAATGCGGCCGCAGGGCCAAGATAGATGAATACTAAGATGAGTGTCGCGACCGTAATAAAACCAGAAACAAAAAATATACGAAGCGGTGAGGGTGGGTGGGAAGATGATGACATACTGGTACTCAGTATACAGTAAAATCCCCCGCTAAGTAGCAGGGGATTTTACTAAAACCGATGTAGTTTAGCGGTTTAGCAGCGCGCCAAGTAGTCCGCGGCGGCTTGCGTACCAGTAGTAACTGGCGGCAACAAGCGAACCAAGGCCAAGGCTGCCAAACAGTAGGTCAGTCGGACCGGTGTGTGGCAGTTCCGCTGGGGTAGCTGCACACTCGGGGCTGTTTTTAGGGTACTGTTCTTTGCCTGGTACCTCGCAAGGTGTACAACGAGCGTCACCAACAGGAACACCTGGTTTACATTCGTCTGGCGAAACAGTTACCTTGGCAACACATTTTATTTCATCAGTCGCTGTCTTTTCACTACCATTTACTTTTACAGCAACGGATAGTTTAGCAGTATACGAACCGTCTTTGGCATATGTATGTTTAACGTTATTTGGATTGGCGACCGTTTGAGTGGCACCATCACCAAAGTCAAAAGTGTAGTTTACGATCGTGGCGCCACCTTCGGCAGTTGCTTTACCGGTAAAGCTGTAGTCGGCACGGCTAATACGCGTGGCGGTCAGTGAATCACAGGTATAAACAGGTGTCGGCGGAGGGGTTTCAATGACCACTTGTACTTCACAACTCGCAGCGGTAACGGGTTGCGTATTCGCTCCAACCTTTACCATAACGGTCAGTTTAGCTTTGTAGGCACCTTCTTTTTCATAGGTGTGCTTGGCAGTAGTTTGCGTAGAGTCGGCTTTTTGGCCATCGCCGAAGTCATAGGTATATCCAACAATTGTTGCACCACCAGTGGCAGTAGCACTTGCGGCAAAGCTATATTCGGTACGTGAGATTTTTGTTGCCTGCAGGCTGTTACATTTGTATGCAGGCTTTGGTTTTGGCTTGCCAGAAACTGGGTTGCCGCATGAAGTAAGTACTGCTGCTTTAAATTCACCGTTTTGGTCAAAGTAAACATAGGCAACGATAGAATCGCGGGCAAACGAACGGCTAGGCGGCGTATCGTAAAATGTTTTACCGGCAATCGATTTTGTCGCACTGCCAGAGAAAATGTTTTTACGGCCGATGCTCATTGCATCGGTCGCAACAACTTCACCGCCAACGGTTATAGTACCGTCTTTGCGAACTTCACCCATTTTTGCCGCCGAGTCGGCATGGGTCATGTCGCTAGCGCTCAGCCCGTAGCTTTGGTAAATAGCAGGAAGGTCGCCGGTAGCGTTTTGGTTATATTTGTCGGCAAGTTCACCGGCTGTAATACCACCACAATTGATAATTGAATTAGTGTCACAATCTCGTGGAAGCGCCGCGTTCGAATCTGCTCCCATAAAATTAAACAGTAATACTGCACTGACAACTACCACTAAACTCGCTAGTGATGCGTAAAACTTCTTCACTCTATTCCTCCGTAAGCTCTCCACAAGCTTTTATATTTGATTCTATTTTAGCATACATTTTGTTAAATGTCCAGTAGCGGTCGTAATATTAAATACTACAACACACTTTAAAACGATGCTAAATGTGTATATTTGTGCACAAATTTGCTATACTGTCATATATGAAATCATTGAGTCTTAGTAAACCCCATATGATTACCGTAGTGGGTCTACCAGGGAGCGGCAAGACGTTTTTTGCAGAAAAATTCGCCGATACATTTCACGCGCCGTACATTAGCCATGAAAAAATCTTGAAACTGACAGATAATAACTCGAAGGCTACAGACGAGCTTTTTGACTATCAACTTGAACAGCTGTTAAAAACAAAGCAGTCTATTATTATTGAAGGCCGCGCCGAAACGCGCAATCAACGACTTGAACTGGCACGAAAAGCCCGCGAAGCTGAATACGAAGTGCTGCTTATTTGGGTACAAACCGACCCAGCCACGGCAAAAGCCCGCGCCGTCAAAGAAAGCAAAAATAAATCTACGACAAGCTATAGCCCCGAGGAATACGAGCGCCAGGTAAAACACTTCAACGCGCCGGTTGCAATTGAAAAACCGGTTGTCATTAGCGGCAAACACACGTATGCCTCACAGGCAAAGGTAATTCTAAAAAAGCTTTCTACTCCGCGTGCCGAGATATCCTCACATGCCGCCGCACCCATTCGCAGCGATCAACCAACGCGCCGTAACATTACTATTCGATAGGATCATAAAAACAAAGTGCCAACCCTTACCGATGAAGAATTTGGCAGCATCACCCTTCGCCGTAGCGCCAGGGCTACGCACGTACGTATTCGGGTAGGACCCGATGGCAGGCTTCGCGCATCATTGCCGCTCTATGCGCCGGTTTTTTTAGTAAAACGCCTTCTTAAAACCTCACGCAGCCAACTACGGACAATGCTGAGCGAACAACAAACCGAGAGTATTTTTGAAAACGGTATGCAAATAGGCAAAAGCCACACGCTTATTGTGCGGCCTTCTGCTAAAAACACGACCATCGCCAAGCGGCACGGACAGCAAATAATTGTGTCTCTTTCACCCGAACACACATTGCAACATCCCAATGTAGTTCGAACCGTACGCGACGCTGTTATTGAAGCGCTTCGCATTGAAGCAAAAAGTTATTTAACGAAACGATTGGCGTTTTTAGCCGCAAATAATGGTTTTATGTACGAAAAAGTTCGATTTTCACACGCCAGCGGCCGATGGGGAAGCTGTAGCAGCAACGGAACGATCAGCTTGAACATCGCGCTTATGAAGTTGCCGTTTGAGCTTATCGACTATGTGCTTATACACGAATTAAGCCACACGGTGCAGATGAATCACTCTGAAACGTTCTGGAAACTGGTGCAATCATCTGACCCGCAGTACCTGATGCACCAACGGGCACTCAAAAAAGAGACGCCATCTATTTAAAAAGCTTACGGCTACCTGTATACTAAACTCTAAGTATGTACAACAACGGTGGGGTTACGATAAACGAACGCACGGCGCAAATCATTCGTTTTGCTGGCTTAGCCATCCCCATTGTGCTCGCCTGTTACGGACTGCTGGTAAAATACGGCGTAGCGGAAAACTCGCATTATGTCAGCGACACGATGTTTTTCATCATTCTTACCCCTTGGTTGCTTGGCGCGCTGTTCCAATTCTTTTATGCATCCCGCAGTAAGGCCGACTCTTGCATGCGGCTCGTATTCTACCATATATTATCCGCCTTTTATATATTGTTCATTACGGGTTTTGCAACTCCATTCACCTCTGCCTGGGTACTGTTGTTCCTGGCTTCGTATGCTTACTTTTCGAACGCGGGCCTTCGCCTCAGCGTCATCGCACTTATTGCCACTGCGGCGATAGATATGATTTTGCATCTGGGTAACAGCGCGGCATTCTTTACCGACCTTCTGGCTATGGTAGCGATTTTAGTGGTTGGACTGACCGCCATATCAATAAGCCGGATTCAAGAGGTGGACGGTGCCGAATTA
>DATHGD010000021.1:0-2273 GCA_035317765.1 Saccharimonadales bacterium (SeqCode)
GAACGTATAGGTGTGTTCATATGGCTCGGGGATGCTGCCTGTCGTGATGGTGAAGGGGGCAAGGCCGCTGATCAGGTGTGGTAGTTCACCATATCCGATTTTCAGCCTTGTTCCTGGCGTGGCACTAAGAACGCGCGTAGCAAACTGCTTACGGGAGTGAACCATTTCATCCAGGACCTCAATAGCATCTTTGAGTTCAATGGTTCCCTTGCGCTTCCATATATCTTGGGGGTTGATGTCATCCCGCCCGGCAATGATTAATTCAATCATGGTAGTACACTCCTTTGCGATCGAGGAATTATGATGGGCTGACTAGTGAGATTTTAAAGGACTACCTGTAGTATAGCTGACGCGGAGGAAGCTTAATGAAACAAAATGTCAGCCGTTTCGTAGGACTTCACATGCGATACAGTATTGCTTTCCCGATGGTTGACGGTACAGTAATGTTTTTAACATAATGTATAACATTCAGAAAGGGAACACCCCTGCAGCGCTGTTGTAGCGGTGCAGGGGTGGTATTACGCACTTCGCAGCTGGGCGAAGGTAATCTCGAGGGGCGTGCCGTCTTGGAGTTCGCACTCCAGGGCGAGGCACAACGCGGCGTGGTCATCTCGCTTCGCAAGTGGAACCTTCACCTCTCGGCCAAGTAGCCATCCCGTTGCGTAGCGCAGCAGGTTGTTGGCCGACTGGTGAGCCTCCGGTGTGAAAGGCGGGTAGGGACGGCCTTGGGATCGACGTCGCATCAGGTTGGCAAGAGCTCCAGGAGTGTAGCACTCCACGCTTTTGTCAAACTCGTTCTGAAGACCCCGCAGGAGTTCCTGAACTATACTGGCGAATTGCGAGAACAGGTCGAATTCTTCGTAGTCGGTGGCCCTGTAGTCCGCGAGGATTACCGGTTGGCCGTCTACATATCGCCACACTCCCACAGAGTCACTGTGGGCGCCTACGTGTACTACATGGCTGGTGACGTGACCCAAAAGGTCGCTTACCGCTTCGGGGTAGGTGACCTCTACGAGTCCACCGCCCGCCTGGTCGACAGCATGCATTTGTTTTACCTCTCGTTGTCGATATGCGTACTAATTTATTATATCATATATCATAATATTTGTAAATACACGTAACTTGTGTAGTAAGTGATACGCAAGATAAAAGGACATCGGCTAAAGCCTCCTCCGTTCACTCACGAAACAAAATAGCATACGCTGCTTTGTTTCGTTTCGCTCACTGCGCCAAACCTTCGACTATTTTTGCTAAAGCAAAAAGTCAAAAACTGATCTCTGTCACTCAAAACAAGAAAAAACCTGTCCAAATGGACAGGTTTTTTCTTGGTCGGGGTGAAAGGACTCAAACCTTCGACCTCTCGGTCCCAAACCGAGCGCGCTATCAACTGCGCCACACCCCGATAGGTGTTACCTGAGTGATTATACCGTATTTATTTTGATATTACCAGTGTTAGGGCGTATAACTATCTGCTTGCTGAGCGGTAAAAAACAGGTTACTATAAAGATACAAATTTCTATGCTTAAAAAGATACTACGATTATTTCAAAAACGACAAAGTTTACTGCCGCTTGATAAGGCGGACTGGATAGTTTTGTCTAGCGGGTTAGCTATTTTTGCGGTGCTATCTCTTTGGACGATTGCAAAATCATCGGTTTGGTTTGACGAAGCCTTCGGTGCATATTTAATTCGCTTTAACTTTTGGGAAATTGCCCAGTATACGGCCGCCGATGTGCACCCGCCGTTTTATTACTGGTTACTAAAAATATGGAGCTTTTTGTTCGGCACTACCGAATTTGCCCTGCGTTCAATGAGTACATTATTTGCTGCCGTTGCGATTTTCTTTGGCTTCTTGCTTACGAAACGTTTGTTTGGCCGCAAGGCGGCGTGGCTTAGTCTGCTGTTTACGGTTTTAGCGCCAATGCTGGTGCGCTACAGCCAAGAAATGCGCATGTATACCCTGGTAAGTGCAATAGCGCTTGCAGCAACCTATGTTTTAACGATCGCTATGGAGCGCGGGAAGCGAAAATACTGGGTTATTTACGGTATTTTGGTGGGCCTTGGCATGTGGACGCACTACTTTTCGGCCCTCATGTGGCTGTCTCATTGGGCGTGGCGTGCATGGGTACTGCGAAAAGAGCATAAAGACCGCAAGAAATTTAAGCAGGCCTTCTTTACTAAGGATTGGGTTGTGGCGCATATTATCGCGGTCGGTTTTTTCTTGCCATGGTTGCCGGCCTTGGTGTATCAGTTTGTGATTGTACAGGCAAATGG
>DATHGD010000022.1:0-4470 GCA_035317765.1 Saccharimonadales bacterium (SeqCode)
CCACATCTCAACCGGAGGTCATGTTGCTACGTCCTACAGAGGAAGAGCTGAAAACTGCAAGTGAGTTGGGTATTGATCCAGTTGGAATGAACGGACCCAAACTAAGGGAGGCCATCCATAAAGCCCAGCGGTTGGGAGTGAGACCTTCCATCCGGCGGTTGAGGAAGTACCGAGCACTTGTACATGCGGCCGACCTGTTAGGAATACCGATAGATTCTGGTGATGGTGTCACAAGCGTCATGAAGCGTGTCGAAGAGCATCTGATGGCGATATATAGTGAAAAAGGTATCCACTCCAATACGAAAATCGATTTTACGAGTGAGTATTCTTCTTATGAAGGTAAGGAGGTAACAGTAAAAAGTACCAATATCATTTGGCGGGGCTATCGTCCGCAGTTAAGTATCATTGTAGCTGGTAAAAAACACTTCAGTTTTATTGCTGCTGTCAATGTTGCGCTCTACGCTTTTGCATCGTGAGGCGAGCCGGTCATTTTTTGGCCGGCTTCTCATATAGGGGTGACGAAATTTATTGCATCTGTTATACTCGGGTACTGTATGAAGACCTCCGTAAAACACCTATCAGATACTAAAGTTGAACTTACTATTTCACTTTCAAAAGACGAGCTAAAGGCAGCCGAACAAGTTGCGCTGACCAAGCTTGCAAAATCAGTTAAAGTCCCTGGCTTTCGAAAGGGTAATGTACCGGCCAGCGTTGCAAGCAAGCACGTTGATCCGCAAATGCTATCGCAGCAAACGCTCGAAGATGCGCTTTCAAAAGCCGTTGCCGAAGCCTTTACCAGCGAAAAACTTCAAGCGCTTGACCGTCCTGCGGTTGAAGTCAAAAAGTTTGTACCAGGCAGCGAACTCGAATTTACGGCTGAGGCTGAAATTTTACCTAAAATCACTCTTGGCGACTACAAAAAGTTAAAGGTTACCAAAGCTAAAATAACCGTAGCCACAAAAGACATTGATGAAATTATTGAACGGATGCGTGTTGGCTTTTCTGAAAAGAAGGACGTAACACGCGCTGCTAAAAATGGCGATGAAGTAACGATTGACTTTGTTGGTAAGAAAGATGGCGTTGCTTTTGACGGTGGTACCGGTACTGACTACGATCTTACGCTAGGTAGCAGCTCATTTATTCCGGGCTTTGAAGAGGGAATCGTTGGCAAAAAGCCAGGTGAAACGTTCGACCTTGACCTTAAGTTTCCAGAAGAATACCATGTAGCTGATCTTAAAGGTAAAAAAGTAGTATTTACTACAACAATTAAAACCGTTAAAGAAATTGTACTTCCTGAGGTAAACGATGAATTTGCCGCAAAAGCCGGCCCATTCAAAACGGTTGCCGAACTAAAAGACGACATTAAGCGTGAACTAACCGCTCAAAAAGAGCGTGAAGCTGGCGAAAAACTCAAAGACGAACTGGTAAAGCAACTTGTTGAGATAAGTACTGTACCTGTTCCTGAAGTGCTGGTTAAAGACCAGGCAGAGTCTATTGAGCGCGACATGACACAAAACCTTATGTACCAGGGCCTCTCGCTTGAGCAATACCTTGAAAACAAGGGTTTTGGCAGCAAAGAAGAGTGGCTTAATACCGAGGTAAAAGACGCCGCCAATAAACGCGTTCAAGCTGGTCTTGCCCTGGCTGAACTTAGTAAGGTTGAAAAAATTGAAGCAACCGAAAAAGAGCTTGATGAACACGTGGCACTGTACAAAACGCAGTACGCTAAAAACCCGCAAATGGTTGCTCAATTTGACCAACCTGAAGCTCGCCGCGATGTGGCGAATCGGCTTTTGACCGAAAAAACAGTTGAACGCCTGCTCGCACTAAACACCAAATAAAAAAAGAGAACCCCGCGCCACGAGGCACGGAGTTCTCTCAACGTGCGGGGGCGGAGGGTTATTCGGATCGGCGAAGTTTGTCGTACTTCCCGATCACGATGTCGCAGACAATGACACAAAGCAGGGCTACGATGCCCGTTGAGGCCACGGTCGCAACGGCGAACAGGTGTGACAGGATCGAGTCGCTACCAAGTAGTGGGGTGTACTCCCAGAAGTGTTTCGGGGCGTACGGATAGGACGACTCGGAGACGTTAGCGTATGTGAGCGCACCACGAAAGACATCCGTGGCCATCCACAGGTAGCGGGCGAGCATGTGGAGCGCCCCGAGAATCAGGCTAACGAGCACCACAGAAATGGCAACCTTTGCCACTACGTGCTTGAGTTCGCCTTGTTCGATCTTCAACTTACGGAACATTACCGGGAGCCTTTCGTAGGGGTACGGACGGGCGGTAATTCTAATTTCATTATACAATACTTATGATTAAAAGTCAATATACTCGCTAAGCGCGGCGAATTGATTTTAGTTTGCATGAGTTACAATATTCATCTACATTTGCTTACGAAATACGTATTAGCACTCTATTGCATTGAGTGCTAATTTTTGGTTATAATAGATATATGAATAAGCCAACTAGTTATCTTGTCCCAACCGTTATTGAAAAAACTCATGATGGAGAGCGTGCGTTTGATATTTACAGCCGCCTGCTTAATGAGCGTATTATTTTTCTTGGCGAAGATGTGAATGAGCATACGGCCGGTGTTATTGTGGCGCAACTGCTGCACTTGGCGTATGAAGACCCGAAAAAAGACATTAAACTCTATATTAATAGCCCCGGCGGCAGCGTCAACGATGGCCTGGCCATTTACGACACCATGCAGTACATCTCACCCGATGTCATGACCATTGGCATTGGCCTTCAGGCAAGTATGGGTTCATTCCTACTAAGCAGCGGCACCAAAGGCAAGCGTTTTTCGCTGCCAAACAGTCGCATTATGATTCATCAGCCATCAAGCGGCACTCAGGGTAAAATTACTGACCAAGAGATCCGCCTTCGCGAAAGTATTTACCTTAAGCAGCGCCTTAATGAGATTCTTGCTAAAAACACCGGCCAAAAGCTAGCTAAAATTGAAAAAGACATGGACCGCGACTACTGGATGAGTAGCGAAGAAGCGGTAAAATACGGTCTTATTGACGAAGTTATTGCCAAAGCTTGATAGTTCTGTCCTAAAGGTGTAATGTTAGGTTACTTAACAGGAGATACGATATGTCGGCAGAAAAAAGGATAGCGCACTTTACGGGTGATGAGCAGGTTCCTACGGACGTACTCCGTGAGCAAGTCGATGAAAACCTTAGTCGTTATACGTTACGCCCGTATTATCGTAGTGATAAAGACAGAGTGCCGCCCGCCGCCTTAAACGTACGAACTGCCGATGAGAACATCGCAGAGGTGCTTAAAAGGGACCGTGATGATCTCTTTCGCCAATATCCCGAAGCTGAGCTGCGGTTTGAGGGACACGGGGTGCTTGTAAGGCACGCGATTATGCTGGCGCAGACAGCGCTGAGCGAAGGTGCGTGGGACAATTTTGCTCTTTTAGACATTGATAAAAAACATACAAAGACGTTTCAGAAAATGTTACATGTGGTGCCGGCGCAAATAATACACTTAGAGCTGGGGTCTCGTAACAAAATGGTGCATGCGAAAGCTCTTACGGGAATGACCGAGGAAGCACTTGCCTATGCCAGTGAAAGCCTCATGGAGTTTGACATTTCACGAGCTATGAACGTTCCGCCAAAAAAGGCTTGACTAATTTTACAAAAGTCCTCACAATACATACCAAGAAGTAGTGTAGCTGTGGTTATCTATGTCTTTCTGTAAGGTGGCAACGAACAGAGAGACGATTACAGTTAAGGGAATCTTCGGCGCCGATTCTATAACCCACTAACAATTTATTTAAATGCGAGGAGCTATTAGCGTGGCAAAACCCAAGCCTGACGCGGCTAAGCGTGTCTTTTTTACTAAGGACGACACCGCTTTACCGATACCAAATCTTATTACTCATCAGAAAGACTCTTGGCGTGAATTCGTTGAGACCGGTCTGAGTGAAATATTTGCAGAACTTAACCCTATCGAGGACTATACCGGTCAAAAACTCGAACTGCGTTTTAAGGGATACGAATTTCAAGATCCTAAAACAACCGAGCAAGATGCCAAAGAAAACAATCTTACGTTCGATGCGCCGCTTCACGCTAACGTTGAGCTAACAAATAAGGTAACCGGCGAAGTAAAAGAACAAGAAATTTATCTTGGCGATTACCCATGGATGACCAACCGTGGAACTTTTGTTATTAACGGTACTGAGCGTGTTGTGGTTTCACAGCTTATCCGTAGTGCGGGTGTATTCTTTACTGCCGATAATGCAAGTGGCCGCCGTAACTACGGTGCCAAGCTTATTCCAGGTCGTGGCGCATGGCTTGAATTCGAAACAGCCAGCAACGGTACTATTTACGTTAAAATCGATCGTCGCCGCAAGTTGCCTGTGACGACCCTTCTTCGTGCCCTCGGTCACAACAAAACCAGCGAAATTAAAGCATTATTTGCCGATGTTGACACTGGTGACGTGAAATACA
>DATHGD010000023.1:0-8811 GCA_035317765.1 Saccharimonadales bacterium (SeqCode)
TAGATTTTCGATAGCATGTACGATCCAATGATGATTGCCGCAATCAATGCAATAAGTATCCAACGAATCGGCATACCCGATATCTGAAGTGTTGGAAATACCACCTCAAGCAGTGCATAGGGCCGCGGCACCTGCTCGAGCGTATGACTGAACATACGAAGATGCGGACCAAGTGCCAATGCGCCAAAGGCAATCAATATTATCCACCAAAAATTCAACCAGCGTGGCATGGTAGCGTCTTTTTTAACAAACTTTTTAAATAATGCCACGGCCAGTACTGCTAGCAGTCCAAACCCAAAGAACACACTTGTTTCGGCAAAAAACTCAAGATGAGACGTATACCAACTGGTCAGGCCATGCCAGTTCCATGATCCGCCCGGAATAAATACCGATAGCGGATTTAATGAAAACTGAGTAGCATCGTGCGAACCCATCAAGGGATCGTGTTTCGTAAGATTCACAAGCGCTAAAATAAGCGGCCCGACAAGGGCGCCGGCAAGAACGGCAAAGACTCCCATCACTTTTAGCACTTGGGGCGTAATACGTATTTTTTTCGTGTACAGGTTCCACAAGAACCACAATCCACCCAATATGACACACCAGAACAGATAGTAATAATCACAGAGCAATACTAAAAACAGACTCCCGGCCGCAAGCACCGCATAGCGATAACGCATTTTTTCTACAAGCGTCCAGAAAGCCAGTAGAAACAGCGGGATAAATTGAAACGATACAAGTTGAAGATGCCCCTGGGCGTGCGCAAAGTGATAGCTTGAAAACGTAAACAGTGCCCCGGCAACAAGCGACACCCAGTAGGTTCTGTGGAGCTTTTGCACGAACCAGAACATCGTAACGCCGCCAAATACAAAGGCAAAAACTACCGCAAAGTTTACTGCTTCAACCAGGCTGAAATTGAAAAGATGCATCAGCGGAATAGCAATAAGTCCGTTGATGATATTCATTGTCTGTGGAACTAGCGATATGCCGTGTGGCCAGTGCAGCATATTTGTAAAGAACGGATTCGTGGCTTGGTCTGTCAGTGCCCTGTCGACCCACCAAATATTCCAGACGTTCTGAAACCCGTCTCCATCATCCAGGTAAAAACCTTGCGAAAAATTTAAAAAATATTCCGGCTGCATCATAAAAAAGAGGACGAGATAAAGCAAAGCCGGGGCAAGAAACCAACGAGCAAAAAGCGTAAGATAGGGCTTCGCTCTCTCACTCATCTGCTTAAGTGGTGAGCTGCTGGATGTAACGGGTGTCTTTTTTTCCGAAGTGCTCTTCTTGCGTGCCGCGCTGGGGGTTTTCTTTTTTGTCATATTCTATAAAGTATACAAAGATTTACGCTGCTTGTCTAAGCATATTTGCGTTACGGGATAGTAGGGCCATCTGGCATAGCGTAAAGCAGTTCATCAGTCACCGATTTATAAGGGGCATACAATTGGTTATAGGTAGATGAGTAAAGAATGTGGCGTTTTACTCCCCCCTCACCCGCATAAATTGCACCGCTGCTGCCCTTTATGGCTCGTTCAATGAGGCCACGCGTTGGTAGAAGGTTCACAAAGCCATTAGTTACCAGCGGAGCCGTAATTGTACGATTGTTAGTCCAGTAATCACGAATATAGGTATTGTCAAAGTAATGCTTGCCGCCGCCGTCAATCACGAAGTAACTACCGTCACCCGCTTTCACTACTACTGCCGTCCAATCGGTAATAGTCGTTGGGGCTAATGCTGGATTTAACTGCATCATAGGTGAACCCGGGCCACCAACGTTTGCAAACTGAGTATCCGAAATTGCGTACCACACACCGCGGTCAATAATGAATTTACGATTGTCGCCCGGTACTGATGAGCGGACAAAACGGGTGAGCATATACTGCGGAAAGTTATTGCGAATAAAGGCAGGCGTGACAACCGTACTAGTATCGAGCCCCCATATTTCTCCAATATTTGAATCGTAGGAAACATTGGCGGCACCGTTACGTATATAGTAGTAACCCCCACTAGTATCACGAATCTTCTCGCTCAAGGTTCCCGCGGTCGGAAGACGGCTGAGCGTCCCATCGCTATACACTTGTGGCGTTCCTGTAATACCCCACAGTGTTTTTACATTTGACGGCAGTATCCATTTTTTGCCATCGTCAAGGAAGTATTCGCTGGTTCCATCGGAGACATACGTGGACGGACTGGCAGCCGTTGCCATATCATTAACAACATACGGAGACAGCACAGTAAGCCCCGCCTGGTATCCGCCCCATGCAGTCACTTTATCAGCCCATTCCATATGGCGTTTTTTACCGCTGTTATCGAGTACGTAGGCAGGCGAGGTGCCAGCACCAATCACGTAACCAGTGACCGACCGTGGACTCAAAGGCAGCGCTGCGCCAAGATTTGTACTTGCGGCAAATACAGAGCCGCTGTTGCGATACGCAGCATCAAGGCCTGTTGGCACGTTTATTCTTGCATCGTCCATAAGATATAGTTTTCCACCAGTATCCACAAGGTAGCCTAAGATATCGGAACCCGGCGTAAACGTAGCCATAAAAGCATCATTAACATATGTTATGCCCACATCACTACCCCCCCACGCCTTGAGCGTGCTCGACCACAAAATATGGTGCTTCACGCCATTATCAATAAGATATACCGCCGAATCATTCACCGATTTAACAATATATTTACTGGTGCCGATCGTTGGTATGCGCCTAGCTGTCATTGCCGAAACCGGCTGAGCGGTTCCTGGGTAGAGTGCGCCCACTGTTCCGGTATTATGTGTTTTGGAACCGTTAGCAACTTCATACTCCGAACCAGAATAACTGATCTTAGGAGTGGTAATAGAACCACCTATAGCATCGTTAATAGTATCGAAGAAGCCTGATGAATCGGCAATTGTCGTATAGGTAGCGTTGTCACCCTCCCATGCATGGAACATATCGGCATTTTGGTATGGTCGGATAACCGTCTGACCGCCGCCATTCGCGCCATCCATCATATAGATAGTCGAGCTGCTTTGGGGCTTTATAGCATAATTAAGGTCACCGGTGTCTTTTGGCGTGTTATACAACCCTACCGGTACACTGCTGACCGTACGGCCACCAATATTCCAGGCGGAAAGCATATCAGCCCATGGCACCCGGTAGCGCTTGCCGCCATCTGCAAAATACAGTGCATAATTGCCTGCTTCGTTCAGCCGAAAAACCCTATCAAGGTTTGGTCCTGTTGCAACCGAGTCGATATAGCCAGCCGAAAGCGTGGTAAGCGGCGTGTCCTGAAGTCCCCAAGCATAAATTGTCTCTGCATCAGGCAAGTGCTGCTTTATGTTTCCATATATTACCCATTGGCGTGGATCGCTGGAGTTATCGGAAATAACGCGCATGTAAATTTCTGACTGCGATAAACCAAACCAGTCGCTGTACAGGCGCCAGAAATTTCTATTACCGTAGCTACTGCAGCTGTCACCACTACCATACAAATTATTAAGTGCAGCTTGGTTAGGCTGATATGGGGTATAAATGTAGAGTCCAGCCGTTGCCTGGTTTTGAATGAATACCTGTGAATTACCGCATGAAGATTCGGGGTTATAAAGAATGGTATTGTTGCGGCTGGCACGATACGAATAGCTCGTAGGGTTTTTAGAGTATAGCTTATACTGACGCGCTGCGCTGTATACCTGGTTGAAAAATCCATAATAAGTAGAGTCGCAGGCGGAGCTGTCAGGACAGCCATAGCCCGTAGCGCTTCGATATTGCGTACTATCGGGCGTACTATCAGTAACAAGCGCTTGTTCTTTTTGTAAAAGAACCAACAGAACTTTCTGGCTCACCCCGCACGCATCGCCAACGTTACGAATAATTTCCGCACTCGATTGGTTACCGCCACCATACCCATTACAGTAGGCCGAGGCATCTCGACTTTGGGTGTCCTGGCGATAACTTTTAAGGCACGTATAGCCAGATTGACAAGAGGGCACTTTGGCATTAAGAAAGTTCTGAATTTCGCCGGTACTCATGGCGTTACCGTTATAAAACGAACCGTCATCGATAATACTGCCAGCTTTAAAATCCCCACCCGATAGCGCGGCGGCTTGCTCCGCCGAAAACAACGGAAACAGCACAATAGCAGCTACAAATATAGCCAGCACACGAGCTTTACCTTGTGTATGTTTTCCCAAATACCCCAGCATGGCTATTTAATCTCCACTGTTTTTACTGCGGAGCCCTCAACAGTTGGTGATTTATAGGTTAAGGTCATCTCCCACGAACCGGCAGCGGCAAACTGTGCTCTTTTAAAATCAAGCGCACCGCACTGGATCGTTTTTGCATCTTTAAACGCGGGGTTAGACTTCGTTACGCTAAGATCGCCTTTTTTAAACGTTGCCGTGCATGTCCCGCCGTCTTCGTAGACGTTATCTATGTAACCACGTACCTCAACGGCATCATCGTATTGATTGGCATCGACAATAGCAACATTGGCTGTACTCACAACGGGTGGATTCTTATCGAGTTCTTCGCGCTCTTTATTTTTTTTATCTTGCTCAACGCTTACATTACGCTCATCGTTTGTAGGCGGATTGTAGTTGACCTTTGATTCTTCTTTTGCCGGCTGAGAGTTTTTATAGTAAAAATACGCCCCAGCAGCTGCTGCACATACCAAAATAATAGCGGCGATAATAAGCACTGTCTTTTTTGAAGATGGTTTTTTGATTATTTTCATTTTTGACGTCCGTTTTTTACTAAATTTACTGTATATAGCATACCATCAAGCATAAGCATTGTACAGAGTTTCTTCTCTATTACTACTCACTGATTAACGTCTTAATATGAACTGATAGTGCTTGTTAGGACTTAGTGGTTTTGCCTGTCACAATTGCATTAAGCGAGTCGTTCATATGATCCCAATTAAAGCCCTGTGTGTGCTGAGACATTTGTTTTATATATACCTTATCTTCGGCCTTTTTAATGGCGAGGCTTAAGCCCTCAGCAAGTCCGGCCGCTGTGGGTTGTGCATACGAAATGAATTCTTTATACCCAACGCTGGTAGTACAAGGCGCTTCGTTAACCACCGGAATACATCCAGATGCCATAAGTTCAAGCGGCAGCAATGACATATTAGTAAACGAAAGTACCAACCCGGCCGCACATTCGTTATATAGCGTATTAAGTTCAGGAATACTAATGATGCCGTGGTTGACGTATTCAAACGGAATATCGTATCGCGATACATCCCATCCTAACATATGTATTTCGTAGTCTGGGTGTTTTTTATGAAAAACCTCAAGAGCCAATATACCAAGTTCAAACCCCCGGCGTGGTGTTACGGGGCGGGCATAAAAGAGTACTTTTTTGCGGTCACCATGATTTTTTAATACGTACTCATGATTAGTGACGGCAAGATCAAAATTATCACACATCATACCGTAATCTGCCTCAAGCTTATCTTTCATCCACGAGCCAAGCGTAATACCGTGAAGGCCAAGCTTGTACGTATTTTCCGCCAGCGTACTGTAACTGCCAGCCGGGTCAAACGATGGCTCGAAGTCCTGAACAAAATAGTATTTTCTTGTTGCAGCCTTAGAGTTATATACCGGGTACGCCGTGTGCCAGCTAGTAGCAAACAAGACATCACAATCTTCAATTTTACTAGCATTGTAAATAACCTTCGCAGCCACTTGCGGGTATTTTGTAAGATTTTCCGTAACAGCCTCGAGCGTGCTGGTATTTGCCGGGTCGTAAATATACAAAGAGCAGGTGTGTCCGCGGGCTTCAAGCCCCGCCACCACGCGAAGAATCGTTGTGTGACCACCCGATACCGAACCCATAGGGGGGATAACCCACGCAATAGTAAGCCGGTCTTTTTTTTCCAATGTCTCGTGATGTTGTTTTGATACATTACCAGGGACAGCAGCAATAAGGTCTTTTTTGCTTACTGGCCAAATAATATGCATTCGCTCGTCTTGACGGCGAAGCTGACGCACTTCACTCGCCCATTCGTCATTGCGCTCAACCAGCCGCTGAATCTCCTGCTCGCGCTCTATAATAGATTGTTCCTTAACGTGTAAAAGCCGATTTTTTTCCGCTACAATAAACGGCCAGCTAAAGGGCGGTGTATGTTTTACTTTACGAAGCGCCCTGACCACGAAGGATTGAGACTTCATGACGGGTTATTCCTACCGAGCCTTCACATTAAACATACCGCTATGCTACGTAGGCTCATCGAGCACCTTTATCCTTGGAAGGTTTTCGCCATACGTAACATCAAATACGTCAATAAGCTCGGGCTTTTGGTTTGACGGCCATTTACAGTACGTATATATGGCCGCGGCGGCAGTATATTCACCCTTATTTAGTTGTCCACCATCAAAATGGCAGGTAAGCGTATGCGAACCTTTTTCTGGTTTAAAATTCTCAAGTGCAACAGTTGTATTTATGCCACACAAATAGCGCCCTTCCTGGTTTGTCAGAAATAGGTTAAATTGAATTTCCGTTGGAACGTTTACCGTATAGTCGATAGAGATTTCAAACGAATCTTCCTGTGAAACGGTTTGTAGTTTATTATTCTTACCAACAACGTACACATTATCAATCTTAACGGCCGGGTTTTCAGGACGATCCGAACCTGGCTCGTTGCCGCCTGCACTACGACCTGGCAAGTTAGCCATCTCGTAACGTAGCGCTACTTCACGTGGCTTACCGATCATAATAACCTTAGAGTCTTCGATCATAAGTGCACGGTCGCAAAAGTCTTGTACCGCACCCATATCGTGCGTCACGAATACGACTGTTTTTCCCGATTTTTTAATATCTTTAAATACTTTGTAGCATTTTCGCTGAAAGTTAGCATCGCCAACAGCCAGCACTTCATCAATCAACAAAATATCGTTATGGGCCTGAATGGCAATTGAAAACGCCAATCGCACCTGCATACCCGATGAATAATTCTTAAGCTTCTGGTCCATGAAACGATCGAGTTCAGAAAACGCAACAATTTCATCGTATTTTGACTCGATTTCTTTTTGTGTCAGCCCAAGGATTGCCCCATTCAAAAAGATGTTTTCACGCCCCGTCAGTTCGGGGTTAAAGCCAACACCAAGTTCAATAAATGGGGTTAAGCGGCCATTAACATTCACCTTGCCACCCGATGGTGTATAAATATTTGCAAGGAGCTTCAATAACGTGCTCTTTCCACTGCCGTTACGGCCAACGATACCGAAAAACTCGCCTTCTTCAACCTGAAAGCTAATGTCATCAAGCGCACGGAAACGTTCGTAGGTTTTTTTCTGGCCAAAATTAAGAATGGTCGATTTAAGGCTTGAGTGCCGCTCGTGAGGAAGCTTGAATTCCTTGGAAAGATGTTGGACGCTGATACGGGGAAGTTGCTTTGCCATGTTATAAATCCTCTACAAAATACTTAGAACGTTTTTTGAAATACAAATAGCCAAACGTTATGAGACTCAACACAATAACACTTGGTATAACGTAGCTCCATACTACTGGTAGCACCTGGTGGGTTGTGAGCGTTGCCGGTGTAATAAGAATCATACGCAAGTCTTGTATAATCTGCGTCAACGGACTTAGTGCCAGTATTTGAGCTATGGTTGGGTGCGCATTGAAGGCAAGCGTAAACGGATAAATAATCGGCGTTGCGTAAAACAATACCTGCAGTATAATTTCCCATATTGGTGCAAAATCCCTGAATCGAACATACAGAGCCGAAAGTATCAGTGCTAAACCAATAGCAAAGACTATGAGTTCAATCAGCAGCAGCGGTACAAATGGCACGAGCAGCCAATTAACCTCAGCGCCGTTAAACAACATGAATATCACTACAATGATAGAGTTAAGCGCCAGGTTAACTCCCGCAGATAAAATAGATGAAATAACGATTGATATTTTTGAGATGCTTACCTTTTTAATCAGGTCACCGCGGCCTACAATCGACCCTAGGCCCATGGTCGTTGCTTCAATAAAGAAAGTCCAAATGACAATACCGAGAAGCAGATACACAGGGAAATGCGGAACGTCTTTTCCTGTTGGGATAATGTAGGTGAAGACAACGAATAGCACGCCGAACATCATCATTGGCTTGAAAAGCGACCAAAAATACCCAAGGAATGACCCTTGATATCGCAACTTGAAGTCTGTAATAACAAGTTGACGAAGCAGTGTACGTCGAACCGCAGCAGAACTAGGATTACTGGCCATATTTTTCTTTCACTTTCTTTGTGATGTGACTTTGTTTTTCTATATCAGCATAGAATTCCACCAGCTGGTCTGTCACTACGGGCCAGGTATATTTCTGCACTTCTTTTAGTGCGTTCTTTGATAGCTTATCGCGTAATTTCTTATCTGTAAAGAGCTTGTTGAGTGCGGCAGTGAGCTCTTTTTTATTGTCTTGTTCTACCATCAGGCAAGTCTTACCATCAATGCTGAAATCGCGGTTACCGTGAGCATCCGTACATATAACCGGTGCGCCCGCGGCCATTGCCTCGAGGATTGGCAGGCAAAATCCTTCGTGTCGCGATGTCTGCACAAAAACAGTTGCTTGGTTATAGAGGTTATTTACCTCTGCATCGCTTGGTTTTGTATGATAGGTTATTTTCTCATCAAGGCTTTTCATATCAGGCTCAGAACCAAAGAGCCAGAAATTCGGCCGGGTTTCACCAAGCGCCTTCCACGACTCGAAACTAAATACAAAGTTTTTCTGAAAGAACGACCGGCCAACAGCAAGCAAGACATCGCTTTTTCGCTTCAACTCAGGCTTAACCCGGTATACATGTTCATCGTATCCACACGGTATAAATGCCGCCTTAAG
>DATHGD010000024.1:0-3932 GCA_035317765.1 Saccharimonadales bacterium (SeqCode)
GCATCTTGCTCGATGCTTCCCGACTCACGCAGGTCGGCCAGTTGTGGAATTTGCGGGCTGCGGCTTTCAACGGAACGGCTTAGCTGACTGAGGGCGATAAGCGGTACGTTCAATTCACGCGCAATTAACTTAAGGCCACGACTAATCTCACTCACCTCTTGCACGCGATTGCCATTGTCGCGGCCGCTTCCCTGCATTAACTGCAGGTAGTCGACAATAATAAGGCCAAGGGGACGTTCGTGTGCTGCCCGGCGGGCCTTGGTGCGCATTTCTAGTACGGAAAGCCCTGGGGTGTCATCAATGAAAATGGGGGCTTCAGCCATTTCGCCCATGGCCTCGGACAGCTTGCTAAAATCGTCATCGCTCAGGTTTCCGGTACGGATATTCCAGGCATCAACCCCGCTGGCATCGGCAAGCATACGGTCGACCAGTTGTTCTTTGCTCATCTCGAGGCTAAAAAAGAGTACGGGCTGCTTGGCGATCGTTGCAACGTTATATGCCAGGTTGGTAACAAGCGTTGTTTTACCCATGGCAGGACGCGCTGCCAGAATAATAAGATCAGACCGTTGCAGTCCGGCGGTCATGTTGTCGAGGTCACGGTAGCCGGTGCGAATACCGCGCAGCGCGCCCTTATTGCGGTGTAGTTCTTCCATGCGGTCAAAACTGTCCGTTAAAATAGTTTCAATGCTTACAAGGTCTTGTTTGAGCGATTGGTCGCTTACGCTAAACAGTTCGGCTTCGGCTTTTTCCAGCAGTTCCTGGGTAGTAGTGTTTTCATCAAACCCAAGTTCGGATATTTCGCCGCTGGCCTTAATAAGTCGCCGCCGCACGGCTTTTTGGGCTACCAGTTCGGCGTAGGCTTCGGCGTGGGCGGCAGTTGGAACGTAGTTAGTAAGCTCGGTTAAAAAGGCCGAACCGCCAATGAGTTCGAGTTCATCTTTTTTCTTCAGTTCTTCCGTAAGCGTCAAGAGGTCAACGGGCTTATGCTGCTCGTAAAGGCGCATCATGGCGGCAAACGTAGTTGCATGCCGTTTGTCGTAAAAGTCTTTTGGTGTGACATGTTCGGAAATGTCGGCAAGCGTTTCTTCGTCAATTAAAACAGCGCCGAGCAAACTCATTTCGGCGTCTAAATTTTGTGGCGGTATTTTACCGGCCGGAACGTTTTTTGCTGCCATAACACCAATCACCAAGACTATGCGTCTACGGTTACCTCTTCTCCTCCACCCATAATAGCAGCAACTGCGGCTGCAGTGCTATCTTTTGGTGGAGGAGGGGTGCCGATTGTTTCAATGTCAAAGCCTGTGACACCCGTTGCAACGAGACAATCAATGAGGCTACCACGGTACTTGGCATCATCGAGCTTCTTTTTATAAAAGGCGTTACCAGTGTAGAGAATGAGCTTCCCTTCCTCTAGCTCAAAGCCGCATTTTGAGAGAACGCTATAAATGGCGACAAAATGCGTGCGCGTGTATTCGATAAGTTTTTGCCAGTCAAAATTTTCCACTGCACTTGCCGGAATAGAGGCGTTTGTTTTATTTTGATCACCATTTGAATTGTCTGCATGTCCAGACGGCTTCGCGCCGGGAGTGATATCGAGTCCCGACATCGGTTCACTCTCGGGCTGCAGATGTCTGGCCATACTTCCATTCGAATGGTTCGACAGAGGTAGATCGGTGGTTTCATGCTTTGAAACACTGTCGTTTCTCCCGGTTGAGCTTGATGTTTGAGCTTGTGCGAGTTCCGCAGAATACGAAGAAGTAGCATCAAGATCAATATGGCGAGGAGCGGCTTGTTTCAAGGTAGAAAGTACCGGTTTGTTCGTTTGCTTTTCCAGTTCTGCAACCGAAGCACTTACTTCAAGTGGCGGTGCTACCAGGGCGGCAGTTTTTGGTTTCATGGCCGCATGGCTGGCAAGAATAGTGAGTAATTTTATATCTGGCTGGGACGATTTCGCCACATCAAGCAGTTGGTCAAGCAGGTCCATAAATTGTGGTTTTTCAGCAATAGTTTCGCGGATAGTCTGAATTAGTTGAGTCGCGAGAATACCCGATTGTGTGCCGTTTTGGTCGCTCTCGTCTAGAAGAGCGATAATGGTTTTTAGATCCTTAGCTTCATAGGCGGCCAAAAGCTTGTCAACGTGCTGCAGCGGGGCAAGGCCAAGTGATCTTTCAACCAGTTCCGGCGTAATACCTTCTTTTTTGTCAGAGAGGCTGCTTAGTTGGTCAAGCAAGCTAATGCTATCGCGAAAACTGCCATCGCCGCGAACCGCAATGAGCTTTAATGCCTCATCGCTAATTTTTATATTCTCTTCTTTTGCGATGTGCTTTAGGTGCGAAGCGGCGTCTTTTGGCGTAATCGCCCTAAAGTGGAATCGTTGAGTACGGCTGATGATCGTTTGCGGTAACTTATCGGCATCGGTAGTAGCCAAAATAAATACGGCGTGCTCGGGAGGTTCCTCGAGTGTTTTTAGCAGCGCATTAAAAGCGGCCTTTGAAAGCATATGAACTTCGTCAATAATGTAGATTTTTTTGGCAGCTGAAACCGGTGCGATCTGCACTTTTTCGCGGAGTTCGCGGACATCCTCTACGCCATTGTTGCTGGCGGCATCTATTTCAATAATATCAAGATTGGTGGCGTCTTCATTGTAGGGTAGCTTATTGATTTCGTAAGCTAAAATACGTGCAATCGAGGTTTTGCCAACACCGCGAGGGCCAGTAAGCAGGTAGGCATGTGCCACACGTCCCTGTGCAAGGCTACGTGCTAAAATATCGGTTACATGCGACTGGCCAACAATTTCATCGAGTGATTTGCTGCGATATTTTCTATAGAGTGCCCTGGTCACTGTTTATTTCCCCTCACCTTTTCTGTGTTCTATTGTACGCCATGTAGGTTAGTTCATGTGTTGTGCTTTTGGCAGTTCCATAACACCGACCTTTACTGGTGTGTGGAACATTGCAGCTGCAAAATAAATAAGTAGTTATTTACTTTGGAACAGCCCGGTTTTGCGTGTCTGCGCAAAACCGGATGCCCTATTATCCCTTTGGGAGCTTGATGCCACAGAGCCGCAGCTCATATGTAAGCTCTTCAATGCTTATATTGAGAGAACAGGCCCGTAGCTTGGCCTGTGTGGTCCCTTTAAAATCACCATAAGCATAAATGCCTAAGCCGGCTAACTTATCGAGTATTGTTGGCAGGCTTATGACACCAAGGCACATGAGAAAATGTGTCGGTATCTTGGTCGGGTCACCGAACACTTCCTTAAGCCTTACCATGCGTTCTTCGGACGTCTGAGGTATGTCTGTACCCAGTGACTGAAGGTAGCTGCGTATGATACGGATACTGCTATCGTTTATGTTACGGATATCTCTAAGATTTCCTTCGTCAAGACACCGCAGCTCGCCTACGGTAGTAATCTCGTGATGCCTTAGAGTATTGTATACGCGAGCAGTAAGCAACTTTGCATCTAACGATGCATGATTGTCGACCATCTTTAGATGCTCTCGGACTGTCGTCACGAGGAAGGAGGTAAGTTTGTCGAGTACATCCGGTCGTGCTTCAAGCATCTCAAGGACTTGCTGAGCGCTCACTTTTTGGTTTTTGAGCGCATTGACGATCTTTCGAGTGAGCTCGCTGTTCGCATTGGCCATGATGAGACTCTACTCTCGGGGCATGTGAAGGTAATAGGACTATCTTATTATAAAACTTTATTAATAATATAGCAAAAATATAGGTTATTAGATAAAAAACAGACTCTGGCCACAACGCGAATGTGCCGCGTTGTGGCCAGAGTTGCACGTCTAACTTGGAAGGAGCGCGTCAGCTGCCTCGACCCAGCCGCGGTCTTCGATCCAGACCGTGGTTTTGCACGATCCGATGCGGATCTTCTGGAGGTATCTGCCCGCTATGCCCGCTTCTGGATAACAAGTCTGCGC
>DATHGD010000025.1:0-2955 GCA_035317765.1 Saccharimonadales bacterium (SeqCode)
AGACATTGAGGACGTTGGTGACAACCGTCACACAACCTTTTTTGAGATGCTTGGCAACTGGAGCATGGGCGATTATTTTAAAGAGCAGCAAATTCGCTGGTTTTTTGAATTCCTCGTTGATGTTGTAGGTCTTGACCCGAATAAAATTTATGTGACCTGTTTTATTGGCGATGAGGCAAATAGTATTCCACGAGATGATGAAGCGGCTAATATTTGGCAGAAGGTTTTTGCCGAAAAGGGTATCGATGCTAAAATTGTGGCGATTGGTTCTCAGGAAGACGGCAACGAGCGCGGTATAAAGCCGGGCGAACGCATTTTCTTTTACGATGAAAGCGAGAACTTCTGGTCACGAGGCGGCAGTCTTAATAAAACACCGCTTGGCGACCCATGTGGCCCAGACAGTGAAGTCTTTTACGATTTCGGCCCGCAAAACCACGGTGATGGTTTTGGCCTGGCGCATCCGGCAAGCGACAGCGGCCAGTTTATGGAAATCGGCAACCAGGTATTTATGCAATATCGCCGGCTTGAAGATGGCAGCTTTGAGCCGCTTGCCCGCAAAAATGTCGACTTTGGCGGTGGGTTAGAGCGCATTGCCGCAGCCAGTATTGATAGCCCCGATGTCTTTAAAATCAGCCTCATGTGGCCAATTATTGAAAAGCTTCAAACACTTAGTGGAAAAAAATACGAATCCCACACCGAAAGTATGCGCGTTATTGCCGACCACTTGCGGGCAGCAACGTTTTTGGCCGTTGACGATGTAAAGCCGGGCAACAAAGAGCAGGGCTACGTAATGCGCCGCCTGCTTCGTCGGGCAATCCGTTTTGCATTCGACCTTGGTATTGAGCAGAATTTCTTCGAAGAAATCGTTCCGATAGTCGCCGATCTTTATCATAGCGATTACCCCGAAGTAGCCGCAAAACGCGATGAGGTAATTGCAACACTGGTAAAAGAAGAAAAGGTCTTCCGTCAGACGCTTCGAAAAGGATTGAAGCAACTTGAAAAATTTGCCGAGAATGGTCTTACAGGAAACGAACTGTTTGCGTTGTATGACACCTATGGTTTCCCGGTAGAGCTTTCAACCGAAGAGGTTTTTAAGCAGAATATTAAACTATCTGAAAATTGGCGCCAGGAATTCGATGAAAAAATGGCCGAGCAACGTATTCGCAGCCAAACTGCCGCAAAAGGTACCTTTAAAGGCGGTCTTGGCGGGCAAACAATGCAGCACAAGAAATACCACACCGCCACGCATCTTATGTATGCCGCACTAAAGCAAGTATTAGGCGACCATGTGACCCAGCACGGCAGTAATATTACCGAAGAGCGTCTACGGTTTGATTTTAA
The DNA here is from genome assembly GCA_035317765.1 of Saccharimonadales bacterium (SeqCode). Lineage (GTDB taxonomy): Bacteria > Patescibacteriota > Saccharimonadia > Saccharimonadales > Saccharimonadaceae > DATHGD01. The sequence goes on from DATHGD010000025.1 coordinate 1,342, forward strand.
TCACGATGAAAAAGTCACCCGTCAGCAGCTTGACGCGGTTGAGCGGATTGTAAATGAAAAAATTAAAGCAGACCTGCCGGTTTCGTTTAAAGAATATCCTACAAGCGAAGCCTTTGATATGGGTGCAATCGGCGCATTTGGTGACAAATACGGCGATAACGTAAAGGTTTATCAAATGGGCGAGGGCAACGAGCGCTTTAGCTTTGAAATCTGCGGCGGCCCCCATGTCGACCACACGGGTCAACTGGGCGAAGACGACAAGGTATTTAAAATTACCAAAGAAGAATCCAGCTCTGCTGGTATTCGCCGTATAAAAGCGATTCTCGTTTAGTTTTTACTTAGTGAATACACAATAAAATATCCGACAGAAAGAGGGCGGAGCAGGGGGCTGTCATGTGGCAGCCCCCTGTCGTTTACCCGGTGGCGAGCAGGTCATCGTTGACGTGCTAGTTCTTGGCGCCTTTTTGGTTCGCTTCTTTGATCAAGGAGAGCGTTTTGGCGATGTCAGATTTGGCGTTGACCGTCACGGGGAGATCGTATCGCAACCCCCAGCCGAAAGTGACCGTGCCTTCCTCCGCCTTCGCGAGTTCGATCGCCGCTGTCACTGCGGACTTGGCATCATCGAAGTGAAAGTTGGCGTAGCCGTTGAGCGTGATGTCCTTACGAGAAGAACCGTCCTGGGTGTCGGTTATGACAACTTTCCGAAGGAGAAATCTCCTCGTGCCAACGGTGACTATGCGCATGGTCGCCTACTTTCTGTCGGATGTGAAAATAACCGGAATCGGTCGCTTTCATCACTATAATATCATCATATCTAGCTATGTCAATCATAGCTGTGGGCTGATTCTAATCTGAGAAATATATTAGTTTTTGCTTTTTATTTAGTCCGTTGTATGATAAGTCTAACCACCTAACTAATATTCTGAAAGCAGGCTATGAATAAAGTACTTCTAAAACGAACAAAGCTTTTATTAATAGGCGCTGTATACACGCTTACAGCCAGCGTGCTACCACTTGCTCAGGCATATGCGGCCTCAACGCCAAACGGCGCAACACTTAATACGCATGCCGTTATGGTTGATGAGACCAGCAAAATTGTTTCATGGCTGCCCGACCAAAATACCGCTTATGACCAGGCAACTTCGATTGCCTGGGACTACTTGCTTCATAAAGTCCCTACCGCCGAAGGCGGTAAGCCCGCCTACTTTACGCATTCATATATGAACCCCGATACTCAGCAGCCGGTTGGTTGGCCACACAACCCAGCTGGAACATACGCTATGTTTATTGAATCGGCCTTGTCTTCGTATGCCTATTCTGGTAATACCGAAGAATTGCAGCTTGCCAAAAACGTTGCCGATCATCACCTGGCAAACGGTATGACAACCGCCACCGACAACTGGGCAAATGTGCCCTATGCCAGTGGCGACTCCGGATCACTTACCTATAAAGGTGCCTCGTATGGCAATAGCAGCGGTGTCGGCGATGGCGTTGGCGTATTGCAACCCGACAAAGTAGGCGAGCTTGGCCATAGTCTTATTGAGCTGTTCAAGCAAACCGGCGACACTCGCTACCGCGATGGAGCGATCAATGCTGCGAATGCACTGGCCAGCC
>DATHGD010000026.1:0-12973 GCA_035317765.1 Saccharimonadales bacterium (SeqCode)
ATACCTACTCCTATTATATGTTGGTCCTACGACATTCTCTATACTAAAGCCTTGAGTGAAAATAGCAAGCGGAAAATAAAAGCGCCAGTGTGGGCGCTTTTATTTTGAAACCTAACTTACTCTCCTGGTGTTTCTTCCGGACTTGCCGCCTGGAGCGGGCGCTCTTTAAGAGCAAGTGTAAGAAGCAGTGCAATGAACATTATTACCGAAGTGACAATAAATATATGATGGATGCTTTCGGTAAAGGCATTGACCACTTTGTCACTATAGGCATTTTGATCTTTTGTAAAATCACTGGCAAGCTTTTGCTTTACAGGTGCAGGCACGGCAACGTTAGTAAGGCTCTTAGCAAAACCATCATTGATTTTATCTTTTACCGTTGGCATGTTGATTTGCAACAGCGTGTTGGCATCGTTAATGTCACCGGTAATCACCTGGCTGGAAGCTGGTGATTTTCGAAGCGTCTGCACATAGGCATCGTTGTTCATGTCGCCGATTGAGCTGGTGATACCGAGTGTCAACATGCTTCCAAAGATAGCCGTACCAATGGTTGAACCAAGACCGCGGAAAAGCTGGTTGGAGCTGGTGGCAACACCAAGATCTTTTTGCTCAAATTCGTTTTGAATAGCAATGTTCATAAGGGGCATCAGCGTACCGATTCCGGCTCCGACAAACACCATGATGATTGCCTCGTGAATAAATGAACTGGTTGGTGTCAGTGTTACCAGTGCTGCCATAGACAGCATAGTAGCAACCGCACCAGCGATCATAAATCGTTTGTATTTACCCGATTTTGAAACCAGCTGTCCAGTGGTAATACTCATAACCATGAGTCCACCGATCATTGGCAGAAGCATCAAGCCAGACTGTGTTGGGCTTGCGCCATATACCTGCTGGTTGAACTGTGTCAGGTACAAAATTGAACCAAGCATCGCTGCACCAACAAACATGGCGATACCGGTGAGAATAAGGAAATTCTTGTTCTTGAAGAACTCAAGCCGTAGAATTGGCTCTTTCGAACGGCGCTCAACAGCAATGAAGCCGGCAACCGAAGCTGCTACAATAGCCGCCATAATAACGCGAAGTGTCGTAAGGTTCATACCAGTACTTGTAAGCAGGTCGGCAAAGATTTTATCGGTGTTATCAACTGCAAGCACTAGTGTTGCAAGCGCAACTGCCAAAAGGGCTGCACCAGCGTAGTCGACACTTGGCTTTTTTGAGTGCTTTAGCGGTGGACAGAAAATCGCAATCACAATGAAGGCCGCAATACCTACTGGCACGTTAATGAAGAATGTCCAGCGCCAGTCGGTCGTAAGACCCAAGATGGCGTGAGATTCGGTCAGAAAACCGCCAAGCAGTGGTCCGATTACCGAAGCAATACCAAATACTGCTCCAATAAGCCCCTGCCATTTACCACGTTCACGAGCAGCAAAAAGGTCACCCACAATAGTAAAGGCATTAGCCGTAATAATACCGCCACCAATTCCCTGCAGGGCTCGCCACATGATTAGCTGGTCGATATTACCACTGGTACCACTGAGGAGCGAACCAAGGGTAAAAATGGTCACACCAATAAGAATCATGGTGCGGCGACCGAACAAGTCGGAAAATTTACCGGCAATCGGTGTCGTAATGGTAGTCGTAATAAGATACGCCGTTACCACCCACGTAAGGGACGAAAACGAGTCGAAATCTTCAACTATTTTTCCAAGAGCCGTTGAAATGATTGTTTGGTCAAGCGCCACTAAAAAGAGGCTGGCCATGACCGAAATCATAATTATTAGCTTGCTACGCAAGCTTAGGTGATGATGCATAGAACTTATTGCTCCTTATCTTTTTCTTGTTTGAGCGCACGAAAACTTTCAACTTGTTGCGCCAAATGTTGCACCATAGATTCAAGCGCTTCTTCTTTCAAAAAGCCCAAAAAGCCGCTGTCGGCCGAACCAACAACGTACAGGCGGTCGCCTGCAGTGATATTAAGCTCTTCGCGGGCATCAGCTGGAATGACCACCTGGCCTTTCGTACCAACCGTTGCGGTGCCGTAGAGTTTTTTATTTTGAACCGGTGAATGACCCATGAGTTTTCGTACTCCTTAACTTACTATCATAATAGTATCATAAGTATGAAAAGTATGTCAAGTATGAATTTATTCCGGTAACTGTTGGCTTATTTGCTTTGTAATGGGCTCGGCTTTACCCCAAAGCATAGTAAAAAATTCGCGTTGACCATCGGCAATCTCTTGATTAATAATTTCTACGCCCGAGAAGTCACCTTCATGCCAGTTATAGTACGATACACAATCATCGTACACCACTGTTGAATGAGTGATAGGAAATACCAAATCACTCACATATCGTGATTGCCAGCGCTCAAGACGCTCGTTATCCTTGCGTCTATACCATTCTTCTTGCGTTTCAAGGAAATGATCTCCCACAATTGCTCGAGATTTAATACCTTGTTCATTACACTTTCGCACCCAACGTTCAAAAAAAGCACTATTGGTGCGATTTTGTATATTTTCATAGAGAATTGAAAGTTTTTCCGTCTTAGAGCGTGTTTGATTCCAGAACATTTGCTTTAAGCCCTCAATATTTTTGTAAGAATGCATCTGAGTGACATCCGTAAGCTTTTCTCGTACGCGCAGTGTCTCTTGAACAAGCCGCAACTCTGATTGCATGGCTCGTAAATCTTCTTCTTTTTTACTAAGGAGGATTTGCAGGTTATCAAGAGGTGCTGCCTTTAGTATAGTGCGCTTATATTCTGTTTTTACCTCTATAATGCTGGCTTTGCTGAGCGTATCAAGCAGGCGATAGATGCGCGTGCGCTCTATTTTAGAATGACGGGCGAGCTCGGAAATTGTTTGAGGGCCATTGGCGGTAAGTGTCGTATATAGCGTAGCGACCTCGGGCTCAAGGCCTAATTTAGAGAAATAGTTTTCCAGCATTTTTATATCTTGTTGCATCGTACCCTTTTGTACCATTTGTGCACTTTTTGCGCAACAGTTATCCAGTTTTTTACTTCTTCTCTATGCTTCAACACACCAACTAGCGAAAGGAACATGAGTGATGAGCGAAGCGCTTTATATGAATAAAAAACAGTTATCAATGGCGGAGCAAACGACTACCCGTGCTTTTGACGTAGTGGATGAGCAGTTTAGTGACGGCAAACAAAGACACGGGAGGAATCATCTGCGCTTTCACAACGGACTTCATGCACGAATGGTAAGTATGGGTGCGGTAGCATTAGGACAAAAACTCGGACTCTCGCCAGCTGAACAAGTAGTTGCCAGGGTAGCTGGTGCAGCACATGATATCGTGCAGCTTCGTGGCCCCGGTGTCAACGAAGATGAAAGTGCCGAGTGGCTCGACAATGCGTTGGCTGAACATCTTCCACCTGAGGCGATCACCATGGGTAGGCTTGCGATACTGGGAACCGAACCAATATTCAAAGATGGTATTATTGTCAGTCAAAAGGCAAATACCCAAAAGTATCCCTCAAAACAAGCAGAGCTACTCGCAAAAGCCGTAGCCTGTGCCGACCTCGGGGCTCTTTATAAGCCCGAGGGGCCTCTGTTGGGGCATGAACTCTACCGAGAGATTAGCGGCCATAACCAACGTAACTTGCCACCCATTGACGAGGATATAGTTGCATTCCAGAAAAAACAAACTGCACTAATAATGTCATATGTCTATCCCCTGAAGAAAGCAAATACACTCTTAGCAACACACAGGTCGAAGGTAGAGAAACACACTAGTAAACACCTCTCTCAGCTAGAAGCCGGCGAAATTCACTCATGGAAACAGCTTATTGAACAGGATAGGGCCTTCCAGATAGCTAACTCCTAGAGAGTTCTTGCCAAAAAGAGGCTGCTCATACGAGCAGCCTCCATTGACGTTGACTAGTTAATTATTTGCCAGCGAAATAGTTGATAACAATAACGATAACGTTATTATCACCAAGGATGTCACCAATATTCAAATTGATTCCACCATTGTTGTTCCCACCGTATCCGTTTCCGGAGTTACCTGGTGAGGCGTTCGCGATGCCAGCTGTACCAACAAGTACGCTAACACCAGCTACCATCAAACCCATAATGAGTTTACTTGGCATCACTTTATTGCGTGACAACGATTGGGTCGATTTTTTGCTCATAGCTTTCCTTTCCCCTTACGTTTATGTTCGCAAGTACAAGCGTATCAACCATCCAAACGAGCGTCAAACGGCCACCCCTGTATGGTTGTCATTTTTACTTTCTGGCTTTTATCTCTCTCTGTAACTCGGCCGTCATAGCAACCATACCAAAGACAAAAAACATAAAACTGTATGCTGCAAAGTTTTGAGCAATCAGCCAATTAGCCAGAATAATCGCTACCGGCACTACACCGAGCGAAATCAAAGCCAGCGTAAACATCTCTGAGGCCGACCTGCGCGTCAGGAGTGCCACGGCAACGTACAATACGATAACAATGTGCCCTATCCACTGAAACTGTGCCAGGAAGCCCAGCAGAGCCATGGCTACGATAAAAACAAACGATGAACCAGCGCGGCGAAAACCTGAGGGTTTATGTATCTGTGGTTCCTTGAGATGGTTATTCATCATCGCTCTCCTACTTTATATAGCTTTACTTTTTCGTTCTCTTTGACAACATACATTCCTGGTGTCGTTGCAAGATACCCGTACTCTTTGAAGTCCTGCTCTTTTGCCAGTACTACATAGCCAATATGCAAACGAGTAAGTATTGGTGAAATGTCTCGTTTGTCTTTTAATAGCGTAGCAATCTGTTGTTTGTCACTGTTTGGCTGCGTTGGGGGTACGCTACGAAATTCTGGATCGTCACTGATAATCATAAGAACTTCAAAGAACTTTTCTGCAGGGTTTGCTATAAGCCGCTTGCTAAAACTATAATTTGCATATTGGTGCCACGGAAGAAATAGAACACGTTCGCCTTTTGCATTCTTTTTCAGGTAGTCATTTACTTCAAACCATTCCCCGGGATACGTCCGGGGGGATAACTGGCCCGAAAACCCCCACAACATGGTCGGAGTTATAAGCAACGGAAGCGCTAAACATATAAAGCCCGCGATTTTAGCCGTTTTTTCATTAAAGCGCTTCGCGGTGGCTTGGAGAAGATACCCCACACCAAACGCGCCCAGCAGTGCGTAGCCAATCACTACAAGATTAGTAAACTTATGCGGTTCACGGTAGCCTGCCACAAAAGGGAGTACCTCTTTTAACGAGGCAATGAGCGGTGTTGCGGCTAAAATAGTGCCAATGATAATACTTCCAACGCTAAATCCAACCACTAACCTGTTATGGTGCCATGCTTTCTTACCACCGTAAATAATGACTATCCAAAGCACCAGCACAATTAGCCCCCACATAGGAACGATTACCTGCGGCAGGACAAAAAGCTTTTGTGCTTCTGCCCAGAACCCTTGCATACGTATTACTTCACCGATTGCCCCAAACGCACCGTTACCATTGGTTTTAAAGGCATCAAAGTGGGATTGATTGAAGTTTGCAATCGAAGCGCCAACTTCTCCATGCCCCGCAAGCACCGGAATAACCCAATAGAGCGAAGCGATACAGAAAAAGAGCATGCTTGCCCCGACCCATCCAAAAAAACGCGTAAGGTGCGGGCGGTTGTGCCGGTATGCACCACTTGCGCCGGCTATAACAAGCAAGCCCAAACAAAGCAGCATACCAATATGATGCAGCGACACAATAGAAATAACGAGGGCAAAAAGCGATACAGTGCGGGCTGACTTTAAGGAAGGAGACCGCAACAATGCAAAGAGTGCTCGAATGAAAAAAGGAAGCAGCGCATAGCCCAAAAGCACCATCCACTGCCCTGCCATGAACCGTGAATAGGTAAACGGATTTATAACGTAGAGGAGTCCTGCGAAATACGTTGCGACTTTCCAGTATTCAGTACGTACGGCAACCGGACGAAGGCTGTGCACCAACAAATGCATGCCCACACCCGACAAGAGCAAAATGAGAAACAGAATTACTTTTTCAATCACGTCCCCTGGCAAAATAAAATGCAAAGCCCAAAGCGTACCGTTTAAAAGATGCGTATTCGTTACTTCGCTGGGCAATACAAAATGTGGTGTAAATACAAGATCAAGCGTCAGAATATAGCCCGGTAGCAGCAATGGAATCATAACAAATAGCGCAAGGCCAGCATATTCAAGCCATACTTGCCGCTGCTTGTTTTGTAACCATGCCATGCCTTTATTTTTCATCCTTACCACCTTTAACAGTCAAGGTATACATTCCGGAAGTTTCAGCTGGGGTTATGTCAAGATCTTGCGTATGCACTTCGCTAAATTGCTGCGGAATATTTTTTTTAGGAGCAGCGGTCAGCGAGTCGACCAAAATAGAGTTTTGTGACGTGTTTTTGACAATTATTTTGTAATGACCCTTTTTAACAGTAATGTCGGCATAGAAATAGCTAAAGTCTACAAAGTCACCAGTTTGCGCCAAGTCGTCCTTTAATTTCTGTAGCACTACATTCGTATCGCCCATTTTTGCATTGATTTGGCTTCCTTTTGAACCTGCGTGCAGCAATAAGCGATACGTGCCGTCTTGAGATATCGTTGCATTGATATCCAGGGTGGTCGTACCTTTATTGAGCCCTACGAACGATGGTCGCTGCAGATTCATCAGACTGGGAACATTTTCGTGCAGATAATTATAATCATCGTTTTTTGCATACAGCGTACTGAGCGATAAAGCGTTGTTGGTAAAATTAGAACTAGCCACATACTGCGAATTAAACGGCAAGGAAACAGGGTTGGGTATAAACGTTTGTTTTGGTTTATTCATAACGTACAGATTGTAAAAACTACGCTCAACACTGGTTGTCATTAGCTTTTTGCTTCCCCTCGCCTCTGCAAAGTCACGAATTTGCAATGGAAAGAACAGATTTTCATTTGGTGTTTGACCGTTGTTGAGATATTCTAGCGTGTCTTTCCACTGCGCATCAATAAGCGTTGAAGAATTGGAGGTGTGAGCGGCCTTCAGACTGTACAACTCGTAATCAGCACCTGAATAAGTCTTTTTATATTTGCTGGAAGTAGCCAGCTTTCTTTGTATTTTACTGTCAATACCCGGCAGGTAGGTAATCCCCTTTTCACGGGCTTTTACGTGCTTTGGAACCAGTATATCGGTAACATTAAGATCATTTGCAAGAATTTCCTGCCACCAATCTTCATTGTAAGCGATTGCCCTATACACCAAATACGAAATGGCTTTATTTTCGGTATTGGCGCCGACGCCATAGTAAAAAGTTGGTTCGTTTAAATAGTAAATAAGGTACTTATCGAGGAAACTATACGATTTGCCATCCTGAATTATTTCCCGGCCGCTTTCAAGCGTTGGCAAAATAAACAAGCGATTGTCTTTTTGCGCGCTCAGCCGGGACTTAATAACCTTCAGGTCATCCGGTACACGATAGGGCGTCACGAACGTTGCCAGGTCGCCTGAAACCAGCGCCGTTCGATAATCGTTATTGGCAACAATTGGAAAGAGACCAATCGCTATAACGAAAAATGATGCCAAAAATGGACGCTGTTTTTTCATGAATACTTCGCGCAGCCATACCAGCGAAATCATAAACAGCACTCCTACTGCGTAAAAATAAATAAACTGAAAGCGATGCGGAAAGCGTAATATGTTTATAAATATACTCATTAAACTTGCGATTGCCGTACCAATACCCGTTCCGGTATTGGCAAAAAATATTGCCGCGTCACCAAATACCTTATGGAAAGAATAGGGGCTATTTTCGCTGTAGCCAAGTGCCATCCACATTGCAAACAACGCCACAATGAACAGCGTCATAATAAAAACCTTGTTTATTATATGAAGCGGTTTCCAGCGTTTGAAAATAAACAGACCGCCAATAAGAAACATCACTACCATGCTGCCAAAACGTGGAATCGGTGCCAGGTAGTTTCCATACCGGATAAGGTCGAGGTGTCCTGCCGTATCAAGTGAGAATATAAACGGTAATGGCAATGAGGCATAATAAATCATCCAGTAATTAACGGGTATTTGGGTAGAGACACCAGAAATGCTCGAAGCGTTGGTCGCGAAGATATACAACACGTATGGGACAAGACTCAGTAAGACAATAAGGAGGAAATAAATGAAGCTTCGTCGGAAATACTTCCAAAAAAACAGCCGGTTCATGACAGCCGTAAACCCCAAGTAAATCATAATAATAAGTACTGCAACTACATAAAAAATAACATGGTAGTGAATCGCTGGATTCAGTAGCGTCAGCGCAGAAACCGCTAGTACATTCGCCTTCTTTATTTTTTGCTTAAAGAATAATTGCTCTAAAAGCAACGATAGTGAAAGAGAAAACATACTAAAGCCAATAATAAGTACATAAAAGTGGGCGATTTTGGCATAGAGTAAAATAACGTGAATTAACAATGCCGCGAGCAGTGCCGCCACCACGCCAAACAGCGATTTTTTATAGACATACCGCCCTACTTTATGAAATGCATAAAACAGTATAAACGCGGAAATCGCATTTAAAATAACCAATGCAAACGGTAAGACCTGATAGTAACGCACCCATGCCGTCCAAAATGAATAGCTGACCCGGACTTCTTCTGAGGACGTAAGCGTTGAGGCACCATCTCCCCAAAACTGAGAACCAAAATTAAAAAACGGAACCAATTCTTCGCGTACAATTGAACTGTCACCTGCTAAAATTGACGGAATCGCGACAATAACATCACGAAACACAAAAGCATGGAACAACAGTAAAAAGCCAAAAATAAGCCAATACAGCCGATGTTTTTTGCGAAGCCACGCAAAACGTAACGGCTCTTTTGCAACCTCGTTAGGCTGTACTATTGCCGGTGGTCGATGCTCGTGGCGGCGACTTACAAATTGAGTGCTCGTAAGCCCTCCTCAGCCTCTTGGTATAACGTATCCGTAATAGCCGTCAGCTGCTTTTTCGTTTCGGGTAGTGAGGAAAACGCCTTGTTATACATGGCCATTAAATCATCGTATTGCAGCTTTTCCAGCTCAATTGCATGCGGGTAATTCACTTCATTGATAAAACGCCAGCACTTGGTGTCATATGCCACAGCCACAAACGGAACCGTATTGACCGTAGAAAGCAGCAGCGAATGAAATCGCATACCCACAAACAAATCACACTGCTGTAGATACGAGCTGATGTCATCGATAGTGACCTCGCTAAGAATAGTATAATTTTGCCGGGACTTTAATATATCACCAAATATTTCCTCAGTAAAAACCAGGTCGTTGCGTGGGTTAAACGTATATTGAAACGGGACGAAAACCACATAGACGTTATCATCAAGGAGCGTTTTGACAAACCGTTGCATGACATCAATATATTGCGCACGATCAATCCAGTCGGGAATATCGGAAAGGACATTTACGCCCACTACCCTTTTATATTTTTTACGATCAATCTGCATATCGTCTTTATTCCAGACCGATTGCCACACGTGATTTATAAACAATCCATCTGTTGATTTCATTATTTTTTGCGGAGCAACATGCAGCGTATCCTTTGCAAAATCATACGATTTTTGGTCGCGAAAAATAGTAAGCATTGAGGCGCCAAGCGCAAGCTTTGCTATCCATTTCCCTTTTTTCGTTTTTAGCGACCCAATGCCAATATGCAGATGGTACAGCTTGGTCCTCAGCAACTTTGCAATGATATTAAAACCCATCATGCGGATAATTACGCTATATGGTGACCGTCCAGTTGAGGCGTACAGTTCTTTATATAGTGTTCCTCCGCCGTACACAACACAGTCAACATTTTTAATTAACCGAATATAGTCGAGTATTGATGTTTCGTATGTAGTAACAATATGAAGATTCGGGTATGCTTTTTTTATTACCTCTGGAATAAATTCCGTTGTATTGGCATTAACATATATTTCGTTGAACCCTTTGCTTTTTAAAAGCTCCAGATAGTTCCACATAAGGAGATCATCACCTAAGTTACTCTGCCCATAACTACCCAGTAGTAGTACTTTTTTCTGTTTCATAGGTTCCTTCCTGAATGTCGGTATGTTCGTATGCCTGAAGCGTCAGTGTTGCCACGTGATTCCAGTCACGCTGCTGTTTTAGTATGCCCGATATTTGGGCGTAGTCGTCTTGGTAGGCAAAAAAGTAACCGAGTCGTTCAGCCAGAATCTTGGGTGTGCGCTCGAATAGTAGTTGTGGCGTATTACTAAATATAGCCTCGAACGCCGTACTGACCAAAAATGGCTTTTCGTATCCAATTGCAAACGACATTGGACCCGAGCTGGACATGGCGGTTGTGTACGGATAAATCGATACATCACTTGCGCTATAGTAAGCCGTAATTTCAGACTCCTTTATAAAGCCCTGCCAGGTATATTGATTTATGGGAATAGAACTGGCTGCTTTTTGTTGCAAACGCTTATACTCTTTTAGGTACGCTTCATCATTTTGCAGCTTCGGATGCTTACCCGCACCAATAATCAAATAAGCATTTTTGTTTTCTTTCGCGTATCGAGAAAATCCTTCAATTAAAAGATCGATACCTTTATAACCGGTGGCGTATCCCATAAACAGCACAATTTGTGCGTTTTCTGGTACACCTAGCTGCTTGCGGGCTGCGTTAGTGTCACTGGCTTCAAGCATTTCAACGCCGTGGGGAATAACACTGATTTTTTGTGGATCAATACCATAGCTTTTAATCGCTATTTTTCTAAAATAATGTTCATGCACCACAATGCGCCGCGACCATTTCATAAGCGGCGTATAAATAACCCTGAATGCAACTCGCACCAACCATACCGGAAGCCGCGAGTTATTTTCTTTTACAAACGTTGCATCTATAGTATCGGGATCCACCACGCCATGAAGAGTAATGACCGTTTTCTTGCGCCACAAAAATACCAACCATTGCAGTAAATACGCTGTAATAACACCGCCAAATAAGGCAAGTTCCTGCTGAATATGAATGACATCGGGGTCAACTTTTTTCAACTCTTTATGTATAGCAAAAATAAAGTATGGATTACGGTGAAATACCCGGTGCACCGAAACATTGTCTTCTTTGTACGTTTCGGGGTTTTCTATAATGTTTGCAATCACAACCTGCTCATCTTGTAACGATGAAATGTGCGTGATAAGATTTTTGCTATATGATGCAACCCCACTGCTGCTAACATGTTTTTCGTTTTTGGGAGGATACAGCGTTATGTGCGCTATTTTCATACATCCTCCTTGTCGGCACCATTTTTAACAATATAAAGCGGCCGGTTAATGACTTCTTCGTGAATACGGGCGATGTAGAGCGCTACAAATCCAAGACAAATCAGTACCACGCCCACCAGGAATAAAAGCCTCATCGCAAGCAATGCCGTGCCGGTGATATCGAGCCCGAGCGGATCACCGATTATATACTTTTCAACCAACGTAAACATACCTAAAAGTGCCGAGGTAACTAATATAAACCACCCTAGCCAACTAGCTATCTTAAGCGGCATCATACTATAGGCCGTAAAGCTATTCATTGCAAGACCAAATAGTTTACGGTAGCTATACCCTGCCTCACCGTGCAGCCGTGGCGGCGCTTCAAAGTAAATGTAGCGGCGTTCAAACCCAGACCAATCAATGATTCCACGGGTGATACGGTTGCGCTCGGTAAATGTTTTAAACGTATCAATAACATTACGATTAATTAAGCGAAAGTCACTGGCATGCGGTGTAATTTTTGCCGAAGACACTTTACCTAAAATTGAGTAAAAACTTTTTGAACTGAATTTTTTAAACCAACCTTCATCTTTGCTGTAACTTTTAACGCCAACGACAACATCGGCGCCGTTTTCCCACTCTTTTACAAACTGCGGCAGGAGTTCTGGCGGATGCTGAAGATCGGCATCCATAATAACGGCCGCATCGCCTTTTGCAGCATGAATACCGGCCGTAACGGCAATTTCTTTACCAAAATTACGAGCAAGTTCGACTAACTTCACTTTTTTATCACCTAGGGCAACTTTACGGATTCGCCTTACCGAATCATCGCTGCTGCCGTCATCGACAAATATGAGTTCGAAGGTTTGTGGTAATTTTTTAACGATTGATTGGACTGCTTTGTATAACGGTTTGACGTTCAGCGCTTCATTATAGATTGGAATGACGATCGATATCATTTTGCTCTGCATTGCGGACTCCTCGTTTTAGATTTACTAATACGTATATTCCGGTCGCAAGTAATGTGAAAATGCTCCCTAACAACATGCTCTGCACTATTGCATGTAAACTATCATGCATCGTGAGCATTAAACCCACGCACACAACTAGCCCTATTATACCAACAAGCATGATCATTTTGCGCCTTAGGGCCAAAAAATACATGAAGATGAGATTGACAATAGAGACGATAAAAACGGCAAGCGTAAGAGGTGGCAACAGGGAGGCGTATGTAATATACTCAACACCCATCAAAATGCGGACGATAAATTCGGGTGCTAACGTACATACCAGCAGAACGGGCGCAGTCACAATGACGGTAAGTAAAAGAGACTTTAAAAACAGTTGTCTGTTTTGGCGAGCCGGTTGGCTGTTCTTAATCAGCGGCATGAGCACCTGAGAGATCGGCGCCGCTACAAAAAAGACAATTCTCGCTACCGTTGCAATACCGGCATATAGCCCGGCGGTATGGGCATCGAAGTAGTATTTAACCACCACGATATCGATACTCATAAGCATCGTGATTGCAAGAAGCCCGCCAAACACCACGCCGGCAAACTTTAGCTCCGGAAGCACCAGCCGAAGATCTGGCAATGTGCCGTAATTGGTATCACCGGGCCGCGCAAACCCTATTCGCGCCGCATACCTGGCTGCATACAAAAACGCGATAAACTGGGCCGCCACAATACCGCCAATCGCGCCCGTGACACCAAGGCCAAGCATCACAAGCCCTACCGA
>DATHGD010000027.1:0-7182 GCA_035317765.1 Saccharimonadales bacterium (SeqCode)
CTTATCACAGGCGGAGCGGGCTTTATCGGAGCCAACTTCGTACACTACACGCTCAGTAACCGTCCAGAGTACAACGTCACAGTGATCGACAAGCTCACCTATGCCGGCAATCCCGACAGCCTTGATAGTGTTCTTGATAAAATCGATTTTGTCACCGGTGATATTTGCGACCAGGAACTTATGGATAAACTAATCGGTGAAACGGATATCGTGGTTCACTTTGCTGCCGAAAGCCATAACGACAACTCACTTCGCGACCCATGGCCGTTTATTCACACCAACCTCGTAGGTACCGCAACCATTCTCGAGGCCGTACGCAAACACGGCAAACGCCTTCATCATATTTCTACCGATGAAGTCTACGGCGATCTTGCGCTTGACGACCCGGCGCGATTTACCGAAGAAACACCGTATAACGCCTCGAGCCCTTACTCCAGCACAAAAGCCGGTTCAGACTTGCTAGTAAAAGCCTGGGTTCGCTCGTTTGGCATTAACGCTACGCTCTCTAACTGCTCAAATAATTACGGCCCCTACCAGCATATCGAAAAGTTTATTCCGCGCCAGGTTACCAATATTCTTAGCGATATTACACCAAAGTTATACGGTACCGGCGAACAAGTTCGCGACTGGATCCATGTTGATGACCATAACTCGGCCGTTCATGCCATTTTAGACAAAGGCCGCTTGGGCGAGCTGTATCTTATTGGCGCCAATGGCGAAGAAAACAACAAATATGTTCTTGAAACAATACTTGAGCTTATGGGCAAAGATAAAGATGCCTACGAACACGTTGCCGACCGACCAGGCCACGACTTACGTTATGCGATTGATTTCACTAAACTTCGCGAAGAACTTGGCTGGACACCGAAATACACGAACCTCCGCGAGGGCCTAGAGGCCACGATTAACTGGTACACCGAAAACGAACAGTGGTGGAAAAACGAAAAAGCCAAGGTAGAGGCTGCCTATGCCGAAAAGGGGCAATAGATGCAAACAGAAGATTCGCTTGAATTTAGCAAAGAGCTAAAAAAACACGAAACCTCTATTCCTGGTCTTATCATTTTAGATCTTGATGTCCGGGGAGATAATCGCGGCTGGTTTAAAGAAAACTGGCAAAAAGAAAAAATGCTCGCGCTGGGCCTACCCGATTTTGGCCCCGTGCAAAATAACTTTTCTTTTAATAGTAAGCGCGGCATAATGCGCGGTATTCACGCCGAGCCATGGGATAAGTTTATTTCCGTGGGCAGCGGTAGTTTCTTTGGTGCCTGGGTAGACATTCGTGAAAATAGCCCTACCTACGGAACCGTTTTTACAACCGAAATCGATGCCAGCAAAGCCATTTTTGTGCCAGCTGGAGTTGCTAACTCGTACCTTACACTCGAAGACAACACGGTATATTCTTACCTCGTTAATGACCACTGGTACCCCGAAGCTAGCTATACATTCATTAGTGCCATGGATCCAGCGCTAGCCATTGACTGGCCTATCCCCGTAGAAGAGTGGGAAGTCTCCGATAAAGACAGAAATCATCCAAACCTTAAAGACATATCACCTATTCCTGCCAAGAAAATATTAGTCACTGGTGCAAACGGCCAGCTTGGAAAAGCCCTTCGCACTGAATTTCCCGATGCCGAATTTGTCACTCGGCAAGAGCTTGACATTACCAATCCCAACCTCGCCGCCATA
The DNA here is from genome assembly GCA_035317765.1 of Saccharimonadales bacterium (SeqCode). Taxonomy (GTDB): domain Bacteria; phylum Patescibacteriota; class Saccharimonadia; order Saccharimonadales; family Saccharimonadaceae; genus DATHGD01. The sequence goes on from DATHGD010000027.1 coordinate 1,687, forward strand.
AGGCGATGGCGTGACTACGGCACCATTATTAACACCGCCGCCTACACCGCTGTGGATATTGCGGAGACACCAGAAGGCCGCAAAGATGCATGGCGTACTAACGCACAAGCCGTTTCGCAGCTCAGCAAAATAGCAACGGAATTTGGCATCACACTCGTAAATGTTTCATCAGAATATGTATTTGATGGCACTAACACCGTCCACGAAGAAGATGAGTCATTTAGTCCACTAGGTGTATACGGCCAGACAAAGGCTGCGGGTGATGCAGTTGTCGACACAGTACCAAAGCACTATACCGTGCGTACTACCTGGGTGATTGGTGAAGGCGGCAACTTCGTGCTCACTATGAAATCACTCGCAGAACGCGGCATTAAACCAAGCGTTGTGGGTGATCAGATTGGTCGACTTACCTTTGCTACCGATCTTGCAAAAGGGATTAAACACCTGCTTGAATCGAGTGCCCCATACGGTACCTATAACCTCTCAAACGAAGGAGACGCGGTAAGCTGGGCCGACATCGCCAAAGAGGTCTATAAAGCTGTTGGTAAGTCAGCCAATGACATCACCCCTGTTTCTACGAACCAGTACTTCAAGGATAAAGTTGACATATCGCCGCGCCCCTTACAAAGTACTCTAAATCTTGATAAAATAAAGGCTACAGGTTTTACCCCACGCGAGTGGCGACAAGCTCTGCACGATTATCTAGACCAACAGTAAACTTCCACGAGGAGATTTCAACATGAAGGGTATTATTTTAGCGGGTGGGTCCGGCACACGCTTATGGCCAATTACTAAAGGTATTAGTAAGCAATTGATGCCTATCTATGACAAGCCGATGATTTATTATCCGCTTACAACACTCATGCTAGCAGGCATTCGTGACATTCTTATTATTACCACCCCCGAAGAACAGTCCCAATTTCAACGTCTTCTTGGTGATGGGTCGCAATGGGGTGTCAGTCTGCAATATGCCGTTCAACCTTCGCCAGATGGTCTTGCTCAAGCATTTATTATTGGTGAAGAATTTATTGGCAATGACAAAGTAGCATTGGTGCTCGGTGATAATATTTTTCATGGCTCCGACCTAGGCAAATCGCTTAAGAACTGCATAGATCCAGATGGCGGTACCGTCTTTGCTTACCGTGTATCCGACCCCGAGCGTTACGGTGTGGTTGAGTTTGACGACAACAACCAAGCAATTTCAATCGAAGAAAAGCCATCTGAGCCAAAATCGGACTTTGCAGTAGTAGGGCTTTATTTCTACGATAACGATGTTGTGGAAATTGCTAAAAATGTACAGCCGAGTGATCGTGGGGAGATTGAAATTACCTCTGTTAATGAGGCCTACCTTCAACGTGGTAAATTAAAGGTCACTCCGCTCGATCGTGGTGATGTTTGGCTTGATACTGGCACAATCGACTCCATGACTGATGCCGCCGATTATATTCGGGCTATTCAACGCCGAACCGGCCAAATTATCGGAAGCCCCGAGGAAGTTGCCTACAACGAAGGCTTCATCTCTGCCGACCAGTTGGTTGAACAGGCAACACCTTTAAAGAAATCGGGCTACGGCGAATACCTTTTTAGTCTCCTTAATTAAAAAGTCACTTATTTAATATTGTATTGCTCGTTCGCTTCAAGTAGCGCGACTTTACGTGCGAGTCGATACAGTACATCTTTTTCCCGCTGTTGATGAATATAGCTATTAAGCGCGTAGGCAATAAAGGCAAGGACGAGCACATAAAGCAACAAGTCTGCTCCTCGTCCTACTCCTACCAAGTGTGCCAGCTGATTGGTAATATCAGGAAACAACACAGCTACCACCATAGCGCAGGCCAGCAGGCACAAGGCTATTTTTTTCCAGGCCCTAGCTGCATGAGTTTGCCGACCTACCAGCGTTGAGAGTAGTAGTGTAAGTGCCATTATAATAACGGCGATTTGAATAATAATTATCATTTACTTATTTTCCTTAGCAATGTATCAAAACCAATATTGACCGCGTTAATAATGGATTGGCCTTTACCGCGCGAATAGTCGGTGTATTCGATAGTGACCGGTATTTCTTTGTATCGGTACTTTTTTTCGGCTATTATTTCCAAAATCTCCGATGCGTGCGTCATGTCCGGCATTGTAATTTGCATGTTCTCGGCAACAGTTCGATTAAACACTCGCAGACCGTTATGTGTATCGGTTAAGCGTAGCCCCGTTGTAATATTGCTAAACCATATCGCGGCCTTCAGAATCACCACCTTTGATTTGCTAATTCCTACCGCACTACCCAAAAAGCGCGACCCTAAAATAATGTCATACTTGCCTGTTTTAATTTCTTTTAACATGCTAGAAACGTCCTCAAGGCGGTGCTGTCCATCAGCGTCAAACGTCACAAAATAGTCAACCGGTAATTGGCGAGCAAACTCGATGCCTGTTTGCAAAGCCGCACCTTGCCCCATGTTAATAGCGTGCTCTACAAGGTAGGCGCCGGTTTTCCTAATCTCGGCCGAAGTGTTATCTTTACTGCCATCATCTATACATACCACGTGACTAAACTGCTTTAAAACAGATTTTATTACCCCTGCAATGACCTTTTCTTCGTTATATACCGGAATAATAAATGCAACATTACTAGTGGTATTTTTGTTCTTTTTCATCTGGACTCATTATAGATCATCATAGTGTTTTGACGAACCGTAAACATCACTTATCGGCTTAAAAATAAGTTTTGAAAAGAATAAGTAGTTCCAAAGAGCAATCACAATCATTACCAGCAGTTTCGCCACGAACGCGTGAACTCCCCAATATTCAACAAACAGCCAAATCAGCGCGTTACCAATGACAATATTAACCAACGCAAGAAGAAGGTAAGAGATAAATTGCCGTTTTAGCGCTCCCTTGCTCGAGAACACCCATACTTTGTTGAGTGTAAAACTCACCACAAGCCCCGCTAAAAAGCTCACCGTATTAGCAACCAGAATAGGAGCATATAGGGCACTAAGAAGTAGGAAAAGTCCATACTCAACAATAGCAGCGCTACCACCAGAGATAATAAATCGTATAAATTTAGTATTAAGACGTTTCATGGGATATTTACTGAAGAATCACTGGCAGCACCTGATACAGTCGATGGTACACCGTTAATATCGACCCAATAAGAACAAAAACGCTCATACTTACAATACCAATTTTCACCATACGTTGGTTTTTTACTACGTTACCATAAAATAGCAATAGAATTGCCGGTAATACAGGTATAAAATATCGTGATTGCAGCCCAACAATACTCGATTGATGCAGCGTGGTGCTATAGACGTACAGCGCCGTTGCAATAAGCACCGCTGTCATAAGACTCACGACAGCAAGAGATGCGCGCCAGATTCTTATCTTGTCCTTGCCAAGGCGTATACTCGTCTCACGACCACTTTTTACAACCACCGAAGCAAATAAAATCGCCGATGCAATATAGGCATATACCGGTGCCAGCGGTGCGCTCGCCCACACAAAGTTACCAAAAATATTTCCCAGTGCCAGCGGCTGCTGATTTGTAAAAAACGTATAATACAGTGTTTTTAAATATACGATCGGCTCATGCAACACATAGGCTTTTTGCAGCTCAAAGTTCGCCTGTGGATTAGAGTTGATATCAATATAGCCAACCATGGCCGTCCAAATAATTCCAAAAACAGCTGCAATGATAACTGTCAGGAGAGCGAATAGGATATGTTTACGGTTTCTACATTCTTTTTTAATTAGCGGTATAGCCAATACCAAAAGGACCAAAGGTGCATATACCAGCTTAATCAACACAAGTACGCTACCCAGAGCCGTAAGCATACCGTATTCAATTAACTTAGGTGACCGCTTCGCATAAATAATTTTTGCGATCAGTGTGATAAAAAGAACACTCACAGCAATTTGTGGTACGTCAGCGCTTATGGATGCTGCTTGCACTACTACCACAGGCAGCAACCCGATGGCAAAAATAATCCACTTTCCAACAGGAATATATTTTATAGCTACAAAGAATGCAACGGCCGTAAATAGTAATCCAATAAGCCTACTGAGTATGATGATCTGAAAAAAAGGAAGCGACAACAATTCTCCAAGCCAAAAAACCGGAATATACATTGCGTAAGCAATGGGTGAATAGAGCGCAGCGCCACTAAAGTTAATTATTGTACGACTACCATCATCTTTTAAGGTACGTATGTCCGGTTCTTTTCCATACAGCCCATCAACCTTTGTGGTGGTGTCAGTCACGGCTCCGGGTGCTCGTACGCCCGTTTTATCATAAAGATGTATTAATTCAGAAGGAACTTTGCCTCCGAATGCCTTCAAGCCATCGGGAATCTCTACTTTTTCGGATAGTAGATTTCCTGTTGCAAGCTGATAAACACGGTATGTGTGGTCTGGCTCATCAATATTCCAGCCAGGTGGAGTGATGAAGACGAACATAGCTCCAAAAGATATAAAAATAAGAATAAAAAGCTTTTCTAATTGTATGTTTTTTACATGCATATAAAAATAGCTGATCGGCTTCATATTCATTTGTAGTTATTATAGCAATAATATTCTATTAAACTTATACCAGATACAATCTTTGATGTAACTTTAATTTCTCTAATAGTAATACGCATGGTAAGCTACTGGGACACTTCCCTGTTGCAGCCAGTAGCAGAGTTAACGGAATACCGGGTGTTATTTCCATCCTCGAAAGGGTGAGTTCTTTGAAATCGAAGGTACAAACCAAACGAACAGCGTTCACGCGTTTTCGTGCCCTTGTCGTTATCCTGAGCCTTGCGCTCATGGGGACTATTGGCGTCACTACACCGGCATACGCAAGTGCTCCGGTTCTTCTGTCAGGCTCTCAGTGGCTCGGCGGTAACGGAGCAAACGTATGTGCTCCAAGCACAGATATGACGTGCGGTGGACAAGCACACGTTGGAGGCTGGTCCGCCAACTGGTGGCAATGTGTCGAATTGGCACAGCGACTCTATCAGATGCGAGGCTGGCATAACGGAATCTTCAGCGGTGTCAATTACGCCTATCAGATCTACGATCGGGCATCTATACTCGGCATGAGTAGCCAAGCAAATGGAAGTATTGGCTCTATCGTGCCAGGTGACATGATCGTACATGGCTCAAACGAACCCTACTCGGGTGGAGCTGGCCATGTTTCCATTGTAAACTCGGTAGTCGGATCAACAATTAACGTCATCGAGCAGAACACCTACAACAACGATCCAACGGGTCAATACAGCTTTTCTGGAAGCACTCTCACGCGAAGTGGATCGGGAACGATTCGAGGAGTGGTGCATGACGGAGACAATCACAGCATAGCAACTCCGGTCACTCCAGACCCTACACCGCCCGTTGAACTCAAGTCCGCCCTTAGTACCGCACGCAATGCGGACGGGCGAATTGAACTAGCGGCCATTGGCACGGATGGCAATATCTACGCCAAGGCTCAATCTGTACCCAACGGATCGTTTAATGCCGGTT